>JALVIT010000118.1:0-3963 GCA_027028545.1 Desulfurococcales archaeon | reverse complement strand
GTATAAGTCAAGGAGAATTATTTCTCTAGACATTAATCTAAGGAAAATAGTAGTGTTTAATGGTAGAAGCATTAGAAGGATTAATACAAGATTTACTGAAGCGTTATATCTCAAACATCTTGCAGAGGATGTTCAGAAGCGTCATAGTTATGCTTGGAGAAGGAACGGGAAATGGTTAAACATTATCAGAGCACTACATAGGAGGAGTAGGAACATAGTAATAGACTGGTCTAGGAAGTTTGCTAAGTATATTGTTCTTAAAGCTAAGAGAACTAAGAGTGTTATAGTATTAGAAGATCTTGAGAAGCTATGGTTTAACTCCTCACAGAAATCCAAAACCCTAGCTGATAAGTTGTCAAGATTCGCCTATGGGAAGTTACAGTTAGCAATTATAACTAAGGCTGTAGAGTATGATGTTCCAATAATATTTGTTGATCCAAGGAATACCTCATCTACTTGTCCAAGATGTGGAGTAAAGCTAACCTATAACCATAGACTAGCAGTTTGTAAGAGATGTGGATTCACGGCGGATAGGGATAAGATAGGGGCAATAAACATCTACCTCAAAGCACTCCAAATCCTAGCCCCGTGCCAAGGGTCACGGGGCACCCACCCGATGACGGATGAAACCAGACCAAAGGGTGGGTCTCTAAAGGATGAACCGATGACCACTCATATAAAAACATATACAAGCATATAAAGAGGTGAACCCTTCTCTATGTTCTTAGCGAGTTTTTCGACATTATCTCTTCTTATAGGCTCAGCGATATAGATTAATCCGTACTTTATCCTCTTTCTCAGAGTTATTTTTAGAAAGTCACTGTACCTCGTTATTACTATTCTTTTATCGCTATTAGCTAGATCCACTACATCTCTATCACTTATACCTCTATAACTTGTCTCAGGTATTCATAATATATCTAATCCCATATTCCTAAGAAGTCTTACAAGTGGCCATGGTATATTCTCGTCAGCTAATAGCTTCGACAGCGATCACCTCAACCTTTCTTAGGGTTTCCAGCGCATATCTCAACGCCTCGTAGACGACCTCCATGGGTATCTTATAGTTCTCAGCAACCTCCTCAACACTCCAACCATTAGCCAGGGCTTCCAGGATGTCATCAACGGTTACACGGGTCCCCTTAACTGTAGGTCTTCCACCCCTTCTACCCGGTACAACTTCAAGCCACCTATACCCCGGTAACACTACCATTCCAAGCCCCTCCACGATTTATTAAGAGGACATAGTATTATATCCCTTAAGCTTAGAGAATAGAGAGGTCTTGTTATTTGCTTCTCTAATATTCTCCCACTATAAACACCCTACGATAATCTATATAACATGATTCTTTATGGTCTAAAGTATAAGGGCTTTCTTATGTAAACCTTATAAAGGTAAACTAATATAAGGTAGACATAAAAGAGGGTCAGGGTATAGAATTTGGAATATGTAACTGTATCTGCTAAAATACCTAAGAAGTTGAAGGAGATCATGGATGAACTCGGTATAAAGCCCGGACCAATTATAAGGGAGGCTCTGGAGAGAGAGGTTAGGAGGAGGCTGTTAGAGAAGATAGGTGAAAGGGCTAGAGCGATCAGTAAGGATCTGGAGCATATCAGTGATGAGGAGATAGCGGAGATCATTAGACAGTATCGTGAGGGGCGTTGAGATTGTACCTCTTCGATTCATCAGCTATAATCAATATATTGAAGAGGGGGAGGGCTGATCTATTCATCGACGGATACACTATAGATCTAGCATATTATGAATCCCTTAACGCTCTATGGAAGGAATATAAACTACTACACCGCATCGATGAATCAAAGCTATCGGTCATGGTTGAACTAGTCACTCAAGTAATCGATGTACTGCCTAAGATAAATGTGAAGGATCTATCGGATGCGAAACATATAGTGGACCTAGCTGTTCGGGAGTCGATGACGATATATGATGCATCGTATCTATACGTGGCTTTAAAATATAAGCTCACACTTATTACTGATGATAAGAAGCTTAGAAGGATCGCTGGAAAGCTCATGATAAAATCTATGAGTTCTACGGAATTCATCAGGGAGGGTTCCGGGTCATAGGGTGGTTTCCCATATAGTATGTTTTATACCATAAAGATTATAAACCGTTAACATATCCATAAACATGTAAAGACTATTAATATATGGAAAAAGGATTAGGCTTAGGGATGAGTAAGTGGCTAGGCATAAAGCTAGGAAGCATAGATGGAACCCATACACGAGTGAGGTTCAAAGATTCAGCGTATATCCGAGGATTAGAGTCCCCCGGGAAGAGGGTGTTAGGGTCGGCGAAACAATAACCATTTCTATCAGAGATGTTGATGAAAAGGGGCGTGGTATAGCCTCCTATCGTGGTAAAACAGTTATAGTATATAATGCCAGTCTAGGTTCAAAGGTTAAAGCACGGGTAGTTAAGGTTGTTGGAGACACGATCTATGCAGAAATAACCGAGACACTGACGGATTCAGACGTCGAATACTAAATAATCATAATAACAGATTTGTTGGAGAGCAGTAATGGGGGAGAATATTATAGTCGACATTATCAAAACCATAGGTCCTGAGAAGGCTTCACAGCTATTCCTAGGAGAACCAATACATGGAGAGGATGCATGGATACTCCTAGAAAACCTAAGGAAGAAATACAGGTACACAACACTATATGAGGATGAAGAGGGGGAATGCTACATACTAGTAATGAAGATCATGAATAGATACATCTATATATTATTAAAGGATAATAAGGGGAGCAGGGGATACTTCGTAGAAGCACTAACACCCGGAGACTACAGGACAGCTGTGGAGCTATCCAGGAGGGAGTATGATAAATGCATTAGTGGACAGTTTTTATAAAAATCTACTTCTTATAACCTATCCTCCTAAGAAACTCATACCTCTCCCTACGATCCTCATCACCCTCAACGCCGACAGGTGTATATCCATCCACTACTCCAAGCACAGCTCTACCCTGACTAGTCTCAGCAACAATTACCTGGACGGGGTTTGCGGTTGCAACATATAATTCTACAATCTCCTGGACATGCTTCAAAGTGTTCAATATATTTATTGGCCAAGCCTCCTTGATGTATAGGACGAATACGTGTCCAGCACCGATCTTTAACGCTGCATCTATTGCCAGCTTCTTCAACTCCTCATCATTAGCCTCCCACCTTACAAGCCTCTTACCACTAGCCTCATTGAATGCTAGCCCAAACCTTATACCCGGAACACTTGTAACTAGTGCTTCATATATGTCTTCAACAGTCTTGATAAAGTGTGATCTACCTATGATCACATTAGTCTTCTCCGGAACAGGTATATCTATGACATGTAGAGATACACCATTCATACCCATACACCCTAAAACATATTGATAACACTTCTATGTTTAAATACGTAGTGAACGGGATAACGGGGTTATAACGTTTTTAAACACCTACGATAACAATCCAAACATACACTAGGGTAAAGCATATATCTATACTTACACAGATATATTAATACTAGAGCCCCTAAACGGGGCCGTGAGGGTGAGTATCTCATGTCAAGGCTTATGGGAATAATGCTCTTAACCTTATTCCTACTAAGCCTAACACCCACCATACCCCTAGCATCACCAGCAAAGACCACAACGCCACCAATCTATACTGCGTCGACTAAGACGATAGATGGAGACCCAACAGACTGGTCAACTAGTATACCGCCAAACAATAACACGTGGTGGTTCGACGATACATTAGGAGAATTAATATGGAAGGATCCAATAAATGATACATACAACTATAATGATCCTTATGCACCTGGAACGCAGGAAGACAATAAACTACCATACGCCGATATAGTAGAATTCCATGTATCCGGAGATACAGACTATCTATACTTCATGATTAAATTTAACGACACCAGCGAGATAAACTTAGGAGATAATGGTGCA
>JALVIT010000117.1 GCA_027028545.1 Desulfurococcales archaeon | reverse complement strand
TTGTTCTAGCTTTCACTGGCACATTTACAGACTATATTGTTAGTGGAAGGGGATGGATTTCCATAGCGTTGACATTATTTGGAAAATGGAGTCCTATACCAATACTCCTCGGCTCACTAATATTCTCCGGAGTTGAAGTATTAGTATACCAATTACAAGCAATGGAAGTAGCTATACCATATCAGTTCCTTCTAATGCTTCCATTCATAGTAACATTATTCATACTAATATGGGTCTATAGGAGAGCCGAGGTACCCGAGGCTCTTGGAAAAGCTTATGATAGAGAAGCAATTGAAGAATAAGTAGCAAGACGATAAATGAGATAAGATCACTTATTTTTTAAGACCTCTACACCTTAATAACCCCTTATACTCTATACTTTTCATCATGTATAAAAACACTGTAAATTGAGGCGCAGAAATTGGTCAATCGTAAAATACTAGTAATAGGCTTAGACGCCGCTCCACCAAAATTACTCTATGAAAAATTTAAAGATGAACTAGAAGTCCTCGGACCCTTAGTGGATGAGAGTGCGAGATATCTTATGAGGACTTCTCATCCCCCAATAACTATACCCGCATGGATGAGCATGGTTACCGGTAAGACCCCCGGAGAACTAGGACTCTACGGGTTCCGCCCCCTCAGGCCCGGGAACTACTTGGGGTTCTACCTAGCTAACTATCGGTTCATAAAGCATCCAACCATATGGGACGTTCTCGGCTCTCGGGGATTGAAGAATATTGTTGTAGGGGTTCCTCCAACTTACCCGCCCAAGCCTATTAGAGGATACCTTATATCAGACTTCATAACCCCTGGCCCCGAGTCAAACTATACTTGGCCCCCCATGCTTAAGAAAGAAATAGAGAAGCTTGTAGGAGAATACATCTTCGACGTAGTCTTCCGCTCCGAGGATAGAGATAGAGTTAAACGCGAGCTATGGGAGATGACTGAAAAGAGATTTAAAGTACTAAGATATCTTGCCGAGAACAAGAAATGGGATTTCTTCATGTTCGTTGAAATAGGAGTAGACCGTGTACAACACGCTTTCTGGGGCTTCATGGACCCCGAACACCACAAATACGTTCCAGGAAACAAGTATGAAAACGTTATACGCGACTACTATAAACTAATAGACAGAGAAGTAAAAACACTACTAGAGAAAATCCCCAAAGACACAATAATAGTAGTCGTATCAGACCATGGAGCAAAACGAATGAAAGGAGCCTTTACAGTAAACCAGTGGCTAGCTCAGCAGGGATACCTTAAACTAGAAGAAGAGCCAAGCAAGCCCGGAGTAGACTTAAAAGACGTTAAAATAGACTGGTCTAAGACCATAGCATGGGGATGGGGAGGATACTATGCAAGAATATTCCTCAACGTAAAAGGCCGCGAACCCAAGGGGATCATAGAGCCAAGAGACTACGAGCACATGAGAGACCAGCTTGCAAGAGAAATAAGAAAAATACGCGGACCAAACGGAGAACAATGGAAGACTATGGTCTATAAGCCAGAAGAACTATACCCAGAAGTAAACGGCGATGCCCCAGACCTTATAGTATACTTCGATGACCTATATTGGAGGAGTGCAGGAACACTAGGATGGCCAACAAACTATCTACCCGAAAACGATCGAGGACCCGACGACGCAGTACACGACTGGCACGGAATACTAGCAATATATGATCCAGAGGGAACGCTAGATAAGGGGTTCAAGGGAGAAGTAAATGCAGTAGAAGTAAAAGATCTAATAATGAAGCTTATGGAGACATGGACATAGTTAAATCATAGTTGAATAATAGGTGATTTAATATGTTATCCGCTAGGCCGAATAAACGTAGGGTACTCGTAGTAGGGATGGACGGTGCTAGCTGGAAGATCTTATATAGGTTATTTGAAGGAGGATATATGAGTTATTTAAAACATCTACTATCATCTAGGAAGATGATTAAATCAATACTTTACTCAACACTACCACCATTGACTCCACCTTCATGGACCAGTATAGCAACTGGCGTAAATCCTGGAAAACACGGAATCTTTGAATTCCACAAGATATCTAAATTAGATAGAGGTTTCCTGTCACGTTTAGCAACAGCTATTGACATAAAATATCCTAGGATACACGAAATATTATCATTCTATAAGTTAAAGAGCATAATCATTAACTTGCCATTATCTTATCCGTTAGATAGCCACATATGTAATAATTGTATAATAGTTGCAGATTGGATGTCACCAGTTATAGAGATATATCCCCGAAAACTCAACCAAAAATACATACACTACTTTAAGAAACATTTAACAGCCTATGCTTTAGGAGGTTCATCAAAAGCTAACTTAAAGAGACTAGTGAAAAAAGCTGAAATCTTTGCTGAAGGGGTACTTAGTCTTTTGGAGGAATCCGAATGGGACTTCGCATTTATAGTATTTAGTGAAACTGATTGGTCAATGCATTATAATCCGGAATTTGTTTCCGGAAGAAAAATTAATGCGGCTGCAAAGGTATTTGATGTAATAGACAAATTTATAAGGAGAATACATAGTCAAATAGACGATTTAATAATAGTCTCTGATCATGGCTTTAACACTTGTCCTAGGGCAACAAATATACCATACTATTTTAAAAGATATGGCGTAGCCTCCATATCTTTCCAAGAAGCTGAGGTAAGAATTAAGAATATGAAAATACCGTTAAGAATAGTCAAATTTTTAAGACGAAGTAAAAAGCTGAAGGCTTTTCTTAGAAGACTTTTAGGATCGCTTGTAAAGGAAGAAGCTGTTTCACATATGATAGGCTATGAAAAAGCACAAGCAATAATGCCTGGTGCAGGTATAATATATACGAAACCTGGCTACAGAGGTATTGTGAAAGAAGTTTTAAAGAGGATACCCAATATAAAGGCCGTATTTCACGGAGAAGATGTATACTGGGGCGAAGCTAATAACGAGTTCCCCGACCTAATAGTAGTACCTGAATGCGATTACGCAATAGGTCTTAAAGGGGATAAACCATTCATAGAGGAGGAGTCAACGTATCACTCTATGGAAGGGATTTTTGGATTGATCTCAGATATAATTGATGAATCATGGGTTAGAGAGAAAATGAATACATGGGATATAGTACCTCTCATAGCAGGGGGAATATATGGATTACCTATACCCCACGACACAGACGGCTATTATCCCGATGGCTTAAAAATAAAAAAGTACAACTATACATCAAAATGGAGGATAGCTAGAAGAGCTAAAGGAATATTACTACCTAGGGGATGACTATTGAGCAACATATTGATAATTACGGGATATTATCCACCACCTTACACAGCTAATGGTGTTAGAGCACTATATATGGCTAAAAAGCTAATGGATAAGGGATATTCAGTAATTGTAGTTCAGCTAATAAGTGGAAGTAAGGGGATAAGAAAAGGATTTTATGGAGAATATGTTATATCCCCCTTTAAACTACTTGGTAGCAAAGATAAAAATGAGTCCCCATCATTACTACAAAGAATAGGAGATATACTAAAGAAAAATATCAAAGGAAAACAAAAAATAATTAAAATGTTGGAAGAATTAAAGTTTAAGCCAGACATTATCATAGGAACACTTCCTCCAATGGAGGGCATACCCTTAGCAT
>JALVIT010000116.1 GCA_027028545.1 Desulfurococcales archaeon | reverse complement strand
GACAATATGTGGGCCCGTAGCTCAGCCTGGTGGAGCGCCCGGCTGATAACCCTCTAAGAGGGGGAGAGACCGGGAGGTCGGGGGTTCGAATCCCCCCGGGCCCATCATTGCTTATTCTTGGTGTAAAATCATAGCATTGATAACAACATACATGATCTTGTGTTAAGTATATTATTAACAACGTCTATAAACTAATTACTTACACTAGCCATTAATGATACAACAATGTCATCGCCACCTAGGCGATCCCTCCAGTAACTCCAAAGAAAACATGATATATGAATTAAACCGCTAGAGAGGCATTAATAACTATCTTCTATCCCGCCATTTCCTAATCTCCTCAACACCACTCCATTCAGGAATTCTACGTGAGATCATCTCAGCCTCAATCGAGGCCCTCTTAATCCTATAAAAATCCTTTTCCTTCATCCTCTACTCCTCCCTCTCTATAACTCCATTAATCGCTCTACGAACAATCTAACTCCAATTAATATGTTTTAGCTTATCCATCTTCTTAGTCTTCATGACAATCACATTCATACGATACATCTAGTTGATACATATTACAAAGTTGTAATATATTTATATTGTATTAATTAATCATTTACACTTTATACTCCGGTATGCAATATAGCCTGCACACCATTCTATTAAATAATCCATCTTATATTCGTGTTTCCATCCCTTAGTTTTCTTAGCATATTTTAAAAGCTCATTACGGTGTATATTCTTTAAATGCTCTTTCATTAAGAACTTAGTAAGTTTATAATTATAATTTCCAATAGTTATTCCGCAATAAGGGCATCTGCCCTGACAAACCATTTAGCTTACCAAGCTGTTTTACTAATAGTAATTAGTAATTAATATTAAATTATTTTTGTGGGTAATCTTATCAAGCCACAGACTCAGTATTCAAATTTTATGAGATGAGGTATGCCCATCTAAGAAGTTAATACAATACCCCTATGATGTTAGATTTATCTTTTTGAAGATCTTGTATCCTAGCGTGAAGAATATCGTTATCCATAGTATTGGTGATAGTATTACAGCCCATGTATAGACCGTCTCCATCTCGGGGATTATACCGTAGTTTAGCTGTATGTAGTATGATGCATAGCTTATAGGGCTTAGGGGGTTGAAGTATCCGAGTAGATAACTGTTTTCATTATAGGCTGCAAACCCCCCGCCGGAGAATAAGGTGTATAGTAGTACTATTAGGCTCCAGAACATCGAGAATAATAGGTATAATAGTATGCTTATAGCCAGGTATAATCCTGATCTAAGACTGCTAGCCAACATATAGCATAGGGTGTAGAAGGCTATCAGTGCAGCCGTCAACCCTAGGTAGAGCACAGCTATACTACCAGCATCCAGGGTCAACCCTATGAGAGCCATATTAGACCCCTGCACAGCCCCTACGAATAACGCTGTAGATATCAATGCTACGAACACACCGGCTAGATACCTTGTCAGATATATGTCCCAACGGGTAACGGGTCTAGCTAATATAAACTCCAATGCACCGGTGCTACGGGGTTTAGCCATCAAAACATATGCTAGATAGAGGAATACTATGGGGAAAAACTCTGCGAACAACGATAAACCAACACCACCAGCTATAAAGCTAACATACCTACTCTCAACGGGTATCATTGTAGAATACATAGCTATACCATATAGACTGAAATTACTCGATCCATTACCCGGTGATAGCTTGAGGGCTAATATATCCTTATCCGGCTCGAGTGTTAGACTAAATATCTCCACGTAATCATTGATCACTCCAAGACGTTTGAATGATAGCTCATCTAGTGGGATAGGGATCGGCTGTGAGGTTCCACCCGGTAAACCCTTAGCCTCGGTAGTATTGTATTCGAGCAATCCATGTACTTTCTTCACCGGATCAGTTGTATTGATCGCGTAGACTATTAGTCTAGCCTCACCGGTCTTCCTACTCAATAATATCAATTTATATCCAGCATTCACAACCTCATACTTCATTACCTCCTCCCTACCCCTCCCGGTTAAACCACCCGGTTTGGGGAAGAATTGACGGTTTATATCTCCAAAGGCTATATATGTGGCATTCCCCACCTGTATACCTAGGAGGGGGATTTCACCATCGCCAATACTTGATTCAATCCTTAACCTAAGCATATCCTCTATGGGTCTCGATTGGGGGGTTAGAGCCTCCGCGATTATCTCCTTTAAGCTATCATATAGACTGGTCGATGTGAATGAGAAGTTTCCTGCAACCCTCTTCTCGAATAGTGTTTCACCGGTATCGATCCTATAGATCTTCATCGTTGCGTTATCAATTATTGATCCCGTTAGATCATAGATTATCCCCCTAGCATAAGCCGTATCATTAGTCAATATGATCAATGTGAAGGAGCCTATAGAGGGATTACTCTGTATGAAGTAATTATATGATATATATGATAATCCAACACCGGCAAAAATGAATAATACTAGTAGGAGTAGTGTTGATAGTCTAAGGAAAGCCCTCTTAAAATCATATAGTATAGGTGTTAACGTATACTTCAACCTCTCTCACCTATAATCCTAAAGAATACATCCTCTAGATTAGATGTTGCCCTAGAAAACTCTTCAACCTCATACCCGTTCTCGATAAGGATCTTGGTGATCTTAGATGCTTCAACCCTAGGCTCTTCGATAAAGACCGTGTGATCCTCAACTCTAACCCTACCATAATCCTTGAGTAGATCCTCAACACGTTCATCCATATTACTTATCCTAATCTTGAAGGCCGGTTTAGCCATAGATTTTATCTCGTCAATACTCATCTCTCTAACGATCCTACCCTTATGTATAAATACGACACGATCAGCTATACCCTCAACCTCACTAAGTATATGGGATGAGAAGAGTACAGCACAACCCTCACGCCTAAACCTTAACGCTAGATTCCTGAAAAACGCTATACCCTGTGGATCTAGGCCGTTTAATACTTCATCGAATAGGAAGTTATCTGGATTATTGATCATTGAGACTGCTAGTGCAAATCTCTTCTTCATACCCATAGAAAACTCCTTCAACTTCAAATTATAGGATCCACCAAGTCCAACCTCTTCGAGCAGCTTCCTACCAAGTGATCGAGCCTCACCACTACTAATACCATAATAACCGGCTAGATAGACAAAGTAGTCAAGGGCTTTAACATCAGGCTCGAAAATGGGCAGTTCTGGAACCCATCCAATATGCATCGAAGCCCTTCTCTTATCCCTAACGATCGAGTATCCATTGATCAATACATCTCCGCTATCCGGCGGTAAAACACCTACAGCGATCCTAATGGTAGTAGTCTTACCAGCACCATTCAATCCAACATATCCAACGATCTCACCATTCCGGACATCAAAGGATACATTATCTAAAGCTTTAATCCTCTTACTAAAAGTCTTAGAAATACTCCTTATCTCAATCATATATAATCCCTAACTAGTATATTCTGTATAGCTTTAAATAATAGATTACTTAAGGTTAATAAACATTAAAATATCATTAAAATTAATATTTACCCTTCTCTATATTCCTCTCAATCCTCTTAAGATCTCTAATCATTCTCCTAACCGTTGAAAGCCTCATAGATTCATGGATCCTAATCCATACACCGTCAATATAATAT
>JALVIT010000115.1 GCA_027028545.1 Desulfurococcales archaeon | reverse complement strand
CCCACACCGGGTTGTCCATAACCTAGGTTATGGACAACCCGGTGTGGGTGTGGTTGTTTTAAGGACAAATATTATTAGGGCTCGTAGACTACTTAAAACATTTAAACCATCACTATACTTTTTAATAGGGCGTAGTAGTGTAGTGGAATAAAGGATTAGATAAGGGGTTGGATGAGAATGGGTAAGATGGTTCAACTCGACGAGTTTACGGGGGAGATTGTCGAGGATAGATATAACCCGATAATTAAGCGGAGGGAGATCATCGTTAGGATTGGGCACGTAGGTAAATCAACACCCTCCCGAGGATTAATAAGGCATGGTATAGCGAAGATATACAATGTAGATGTTAATAGGGTATATGTTAGAAAGATAGAGACAAAGTATGGTATGGGTGTATCAGACGCCGAAGTACACATATACGATACACCTGAGAGGGCTAAAGAATTCGAACCATCACATATAATAAAGAGGAATGAGTATGCTTCACAAGCATACCAACTAGAACAAATGATGAAGGAACAGGGTATGGCTTAGAGGAGGGGTGGTAGGATATGGCCCATGTACATAAGCTATATGAGTTCGACTATAAGACCGGGACGATCAAGCCTAAGAATAAGAAGTGCCCCAAATGTGGAAGCTTTATGGCCTTCCACAAATACCCCGTACCCAGATGGCATTGCGGTAAGTGCGGATATGTGGAATATGTTAGGAAATAGTTTAGAACTTCTATCCTCCCCCTCCATAGTTTAGGGAGATGGATTTGCCTAGGATAATCGTTTTAGGGATAGAATCGACCAGTCATACATTTGGAGTTGGAATTGTAGAATATGTTGATGGAGACGTTAGAATAATTGCTAATGAAAAAGATGTATATAGGCCCGTTAAGGGAGGTATACATCCGAGGGAAGCAGCCCTCCACCATGTGAATACATCATACATTGTCCTTAGGAGAGCTCTAGATAGAGCTGGGGTATCGATCAGGGATGTCAATGCAGTAGCTGTAAGCCTTGGACCAGGGCTTGGACCATGTCTTAGGGTTGGTGCATCCCTAGCGAGATTCCTATCAAGCTATTATGGTAAACCCCTAATCCCCGTAAACCATGCCGTTGCACATGTTGAGATAGGTAAGTTTCTCTACAAGTTCGATGATCCACTAGTGATCTATGTCTCGGGTGGTAACACGCTTATAGCTATCCAGCGTAGGGGTAGATACCGTATCCTAGGGGAAACCCTCGACCTACCCCTCGGAAACCTCCTAGACACATTTACGAGGGAGACCGGTCTAGCACCACCCTATGTTGTAGATGGGAAGCACGCGATAGATATGTGTGCTGAGAAGGGCTCTAAATTCATACCACTACCCTACACCGTCAAGGGGAGCGATCTAAGCTTCTCGGGACTATTAACCCATGCCTTGAGGAGGGCTAGAGAGCTTAGAGAAGGGGAAGGGCTTGGAGACATATGTTTAAGTCTTAGGGAGACGGCTTTCAACATGCTTGTCGAGGTTGCTGAGAGATCACTGGTATTGACCGGGAAGAAACAAGTATTACTTGTTGGAGGCGTTGCAGCTAACAAGGTTTTGAGTAGGAAGTTATCAGTCATGGCTAGTATGCATGGAGCAGTATATGCAGGGACACCGCCGGAGTATGCTGGCGATAATGGTGCTATGATAGCGTATACGGGGCTTCTAGGATTCCTACACGGATTAACCGTGGAACCCGAGAAGGCATATGTTAGGCAGAGGTGGAGGATCGATGAGGTCGATCTACCGTGGTTGAGGGGTTAAAGCCTGTATATGAGGGTGCTGAAGCCTATATATACTACGCCGACGTATTCGGTAGGAGGTTTATCGTTAAACACCGTATAAGTAAGCCATACCGTCACCCCCTCTTCGATAAGATGTTCAGGTATAATAGGACTAGGATCGAGGCTAAGATCCTCTCAGAGCTATACCTATCGGGTGTAAGGGTTCCAGCACCCATCATGGTAGACCTTGATTCATACATAATAGTTATGGAGTATATCGATGGTGTGAAACTACTTAAAGTAATAGAGGGGCTAGACGATGATAAGCTATGTAGATATGCAGAGGATATAGGTAGATACACTGGTAGGATGCATAAACTACACATATACCATGGAGACCTAACACTGGGAAACATCCTAGTCACAGATAGGGATGAAGTATACATTATAGATTTTGGACTAGCAGGTTATAGTATGGATGTAGAAGAGTATGCTATAGACATACACCTACTTAGAAGGAGTCTAAACGCTATAGCTCCAGAGAAGATAAACATATTTATGAACTGCTTCTGGAAGGGGTATAGTGGAGAGGTTCCAAGTAAAATGTTGAAGGATGTACGGGAGAGGGTTAGAGAGATAGCCCTTAGGGGTAGATACGTGTCTGAAAGACTTCGTAGAAAGTATTTGAGGGATAGATATGTCGAATAAGGTAGTGACAATATATTTCCTAACCGGGAATAAACATAAGGTTATAGAGGTAGAACCTATAGCTTCAAAATATGGTTTCAAGATTAAAGGATATCCTGGATATAAGGTGGAGATACAATCAATGGATCTAGCTGAGATATCTGAGAAGGCTGCACTACTCGGATACCTATACCTAGGTAAACCGGTTATGGTTGAGGATGCTGGATTATTTATTGAAGCATTGAATGGTTTTCCAGGACCATATAGTAGCTACGTCTATAAGGTATTGGGTATAAATGGTATACTTAAACTTCTAGGAGGGGTTAGTGATCGGAGGGCATACTTCCTATCCGCAACAACTATAATTTATAAGCCGTGCATTATAACGGAGAGGGGTAGAGTTGACGGATACATATCCATTGAGCCTAGAGGGGATAAGGGGTTCGGTTTCGACCCAATATTTATCCCGGAGGGATCAGATATGACTTTTGCCGAGATGAGTATAGATGAGAAGAATAAGTATTCCCATAGAGCTAGATCCGTATCTAAAGCATTGGAAAAACTAGGGAGATGTATCGAATACATGGGTAGTGAAACGTAAATTTAAAAAACGTATAATAGATATCCCATTTATGAGCTGTAGAGTATATAGCATTATAGTATAGTGGCTGGTGGGGATTTTGAACAAGAAGAGGGATAAGGGTAAATCACACTCAACAAGACCGGCTAGAGCGGGTCCACCACGCTGGTTAAAACTAGATATGAGTCCCGAGGATATAGAACTGATCGTTGTGGAGCTGGCTAAGAAGGGTTATACACCGTCAATGATAGGTATAATTCTGAGAGATCAATACGGGATACCCCTAGTCAAACAGGTTACGGGTAAAAAGCTGGTGCAGATACTTGAGAAGCATGGTGTAACACTACCGGTACCGGAGGATTTACTATTCCTCATGAAGAAGGCTGTAAATCTTAGGAGGCATCTTGAGGAGCATCCTAAGGATTATCATGCTAAGAAGGGATTGATTGATCTAGAGTCTAAGATCCATAGACTTGTCAAATACTATAAGAGGATAGGTAAACTACCGCCAACATGGAGGTATTCACCGGAGACAGCCAAGCTCCTCGTATCCGGATACCTCTAGCCTCAATAAACAATTCTATTCGGAAGCCTCTATCATTTTATAATTATTTAAATAAGTGATTCCCACTCTATAGTATTATTGACTATACTACATCGGTTCTGGTGTAGATAGGATATGTCTAGTATACAGGGTGTTTTAAAGAAGATCGTTTCAGAGGGCTATGTTAGGATAATACCAAGTATTGATATCGACTCACTAATAGCTGCAGGTATAATCGCTAAATACATGATCGATAATGGTGGGAATGCAGGCGTATCCCTCGATCTTAAAAGCGTAATCGACGATAAGGATACAATGCATTTATTGATAGGATTTAACGGTTTAGAAGTTGAGTATAGGAACACATATACTATACAATTTGACGGTGAGACCAGTATTTCAGCCAAAACATTGAAATACATTGATAGGATAAGTGACAGAAAATACTTGGGTAAATGGGCTCTGATCGCCGGACACTATAGACTACTCGACTATGCGGCTGAAGGGTTTAAAGGTTATGAGAAAGAATTGTTGGGTGAATATCCCCCCGAGGATGTGGAGCCGATATTTGGGTTTAGGCTTTGGGGTTTCCAGCGTAAACCTATGAAGAGCTCACTATATAGAACATTATACCCCTTCATGCCGGGTATCTCTGGAAACCTGGATATTGCCGGGAAGATTGGTGAAGAGGTTCCCGGAGTTGTTGATGGTAAATCTGCTAAGGCATTAGCTAATCTAATAATATCCAATTTGAAGATCGATGATGATCTTAAGGATAAGTTATTGGTAAAGATCGTTGGGTACGTCTACATGGTTAAACTAGATGATAAAAAAATCGATTCGGGAGAAATAATAGGTTCGCTAATGACCTTCTACTCGACCGGAGCCGATAAGCCTGAATACATACCCTTTACAGTATTTACACCATCAGTATTTAATCATCTAAATGTATACTATGAGGAGTATATCGATATAGTTGCATCAGAGTCAGCCATGGTAGTTGATCAGATATTATCTAGTGGTAGGAACGTTGTTGAGACAGATTATATTGTTAGACCGGAGTTATTAATAGATATACTTGGAGTCATAGATGTGATCAATTCATATGATAAACCAATAACTGTATTGAATAATGGTATGAAGTATACATGTATAAGAGAGTTGGTGAGACTAGGTGGGGGGTTTGACGAGATAGTAGATAAATGTGATGAATATCAATTATGTAGGGTTGAAGAATAATGGGATATGTTAGAGCGGTTCTAAGGATAGAAAGTATTGATCGGAGATACTTGGAGAGTATATATAGATCGCTAGAACCCGATAATGTGAATCCACCTAGAGATGTTAAGATTGAGGGTAGATTGGAGGATAATAGTTATCTCTTCATGGTTGAAACGATCCTTAGATCTAGGAAGTTTGATAGTCTACGTGGAACACTCGATGAAGTATTATCATTGATAGAAGCTATTGATAATGTATTAACAATGCTTAAATAGGGCTTTAAAGGATTTAAAATGGATAGGTTTCACCATAAAGTGAGGATATGTATTGTAGGGGTGAGGGATTTTGTCAAGTAGGAGGAAGTACGCTGTAAGGGATAAATGGAAGCTTAAGAAATGGTATAAGGTAATAGCACCACCGATCTTTGGAAACATGGTTATAGGTACAACGCCCGCGGATGACCCCTTAAAGCTTATCGGCAGGGTTATGGAGACAACCCTCTACGATATAACGGGTGATATTACACAGGTCCATGTGAGACTCTATTTCCAGATAATAGATGTTAAGGAGGATAAAGCCATTACAAGGTTTAAGGGGCATGAGCTTTCAAGGGATTATATGAAGAGCCTTATACGTAGGAAGAGTAGTAAGATCCAGGGTATATTTAATGTTGCTACAAAGGATAATTATCATTTAAGACTGACTATTGTAGCATTGACCAGCTATAGGTGTAAGACTAGTCAGAAGAGGGCTATTAGGAAGGTTATGGAGGAATACGTTAAAACACATGTACCAGAGATAACGCTTGACGAGCTGATCCAGGAGATGCTCTTCGGTAAGATGAGCGCTGTTATAGCTGAGAGGGCTAGGAAGATCTATCCGATTAGGAAGGTTGAAGTCTATAAGTCCAAGCTATTAATGATCCCCACACCCGAGGGTCTTAGACCGGCGACAGTTATATCCCCCCTACAGTTGAAGAAGTAGAGGAGTATTTTAACCCTCTATCTATCCTATCCCTCCTCTACCTATATCTAGTAGTATCCCCTATGAGATTATACATGGTGTATGTTTATGTGTGAAACAGGTTATGATATACTGGTTAAGACTATGTTGGGTTTTGAGAGGATTGCCGCTAATAGGATTAAAGAGATAGATCAGGATTCTATAGTTGTTCCAGCACCTCGGAAGTTTAAGGGTTTGGTCCTCGTTAAGTCTGGAAGGTATGATCGGGATGAACTGGTGAGGTTGATCTCAGAGAGGATTGTTGAAGCCGATAAGATCATGCCTATACACTTCATATCGGAAGCTGACCCCCATAAGATATGCCGTGTTCTGGAAGATGATGTATCAAGCTTTATCTCCGGAGAGGAATCCTTCGCTGTTAGAACAACTAGGAGGGGTAGGCATGGCTTCACCAGCATTGATGTAAACGTTATTGTTGGGGATTGTATTAGGAGGTATACGGGCGCCTCCGTCAACCTCCGGTATCCGGATAAGGTTGTCTATGTAGAGATCATACAGGATAAAGCATATATCAGCATACTCCCAGGAAGCTTTGAATACCATAAGTATGGTCCTGGTAAGAGGGATGTATCGAGTATTTTTAGGAGGATATCTATAGTTCAGATGCCCTTCCTCGGACCACTGGATTCCGTTAGGGAGATGGGTAAGAGGATTGGGAGGGAGGTTCAAAACTTCGAGGTTAGAGAGCTCGTTATTGCCCCGGTTGGACTGGTTGAAGCGTATCCCCTAGCGGAGTTTATAAGGAGTGTTATGGATGGTATTGAGTCCCGCTATAGGGTTCAGGCTAAAACATATTCTAGGAAGCCCTGGAGGGTTCCAGTATATCTAATGGATCTCCACCAACTTGTCAGGGATAGGGGTGATGAATACATAATAGTATTCGAGCCCGAAGGTAAATACATTATGGATGCTAGGGATGAGCTGGCAGAGATAATACTGCATGGTAGGAAGAGGGTTAACCTATTATTCGGATCTAGGCAGGGGATCCCCATCGGTGTGTATAGATACGCTGATCTAGTTATCGATATAGCGCCTGGTATAACCCTATCAACGGATTATGCAGCTGCAGCCGGGCTAATAGCTTTATTGACGACAATATATAACATGTATAGGGATGAGAAATGAAGGCAGTTATACTAGCTGCTGGTAAGGGTACGAGGCTACTACCAATAACTGAGACACGTCCGAAACCCTTGATGCCGATCATGTGTAAGCCCTTGATCGAGTGGCAGCTCGAAGCATTATCTAGGATCAAGGGTTTAGAGGAGATAGTGATCGTTGTAAGCTACATGAAGGATAAGGTGATGAAATACCTAGATAACCACCCCTTAAGGGATAAGATAGTATTTATCGATCAAGGGGAGGAGCTTGGAACGGGTGATGCAGTAGTTAAAGCTATCGAGAATGCAGGGGTCTCCGGTAAAACGCTCATAGTATATGGTGATCTATTCTTAGGGGATTGGAATATACTAGAGGAGATCGTTAGATCGAATACCAATTCCATCGTTGGAGTAGCCGTAGATAATCCACAGGATTATGGAGTCTTGATCGTGGAGGATGAAGTCTTCAAGGGTGTTATTGAAAAGCCTGAGAATCCTCCCTCAAACATTGTTAATGCCGGAATATACTATCTAGATGCCGACACCATTATAGCCCATAAAGATATTAAGCCTAGCCCCCGTGGAGAGCTGGAGTTTACGGACATCCTAAACTCCATAGCCGATGAATCAGAAATTAGGGTTTATAGTATAGATAAGAGCATGTGGATAGATATAGGTTTACCATGGAACCTCCTAGAGGCTAACAAGTTAGCACTAGAGAAGATAGAGTTGGAGATTAAGGGCAGGATCGAACAGAACGTTGTCATTAAGGGTAGGGTATTTATCGATGAAGACGCCCTGGTACGTTCATTCACATATATAGAGGGTCCAGCATATATTGGTAAAAACGCTGTGATCGGCCCCAATGCACGTATACGACCATATACCAGTATCTGTGAAGGGACCCGTATAGGGTTCTCGGTTGAGGTTAAGGAGAGCATTGTTATGGAGCATACACATATAAGCCATCTAGCATATGTTGGCGACAGCATTATATGCGAAAATGTAAACTTTGGCGCTGGAACCATAACTGCTAATCTAAGATTTGATGATAAACCTGTTAAGATGATAATAAAGGGTAGGAGGGTTTCAAGCGGTAGACGTAAGCTTGGAGCGGTTGTAGGTGCAGGGGTTAAGACGGGGATCAACGTATCATTAATGCCTGGAGCTAAGATTGGGAGTAATAGCTGGATAGCCCCCGGTGCAGTAGTATACCATGATATACCGAGTAATTCATTCTATAAGTGGAGAGGGGAAGGATATATAGAGGCTTTAAAAAGAGAATAGTATTAGAGGTAGGATAACCCCCACTATAGGCGATGATAAATATGAGGCTGAGCCTCGACGAATTCCGTAAGAAGTATCCACATCTAGCCCGAGAACTACTAGATGAAGAACATGATGAAAGCACCGATATAGAGTTGATAGTGGAGCGCCTACCACCAGATCCTTGGAGGGGCTACGTCCCAACGGTTGTGGATTACCTTAGGAGATGTAAAACGGTTGAGGAGGCATATGAAGTCATAAACTATTTGGAGAAGCATGGAGAGCTTAAACATGAGGATGCTGAAGAATACCGTAGATTGTTGAAGGAGAATGGGCTTGAATACTTTGGATCTAGGAAGGAGGAGAACTACTACTATAAGAAAGCACTAGAATACTGGAGGATACTGAATAGGCTGGGATCAGAGAAGTAGTATTGGATACAGGCTATGATTTATCTATGGGCCTTAGCTGCCACTATCTTAATAACGTCGTTATCATTGAGGACATGATCCTCCCCGATCCTCTCACCGGTTTTAGCATTTATAGCGTATAGGAAGGTCTTACCGAGATCTGTATGGATCATATATGCTAGTTCTCTAGCAGTAGTACCCCTTGGTACGAGGTATGCATCCGGCAATATGTTTCCATAGTGGTCGGTATATTTCCTATGATCCTCAACCGGATACACTACTATTAGGTCTAGGATATCGAATACAGCTCTATTAATGAGTTCTTGAACACCGGTTGATCCATATTTCCTCAACACCTTCTCACGGATAATCTCTAATACATGCTTCTGCTTACTCGTAAGTTTATCCGCATCTAGTATCTTGAAGTCTGGATCGCCCGGTAGATACTCTACGTATTTATTTAGTGCAGCCTTTCTAAGAATATACTCAGCTAAACCACTAACGGGTACCACGTATTTCTCGCCGAAGAATTCTTTAAGTCTTTTAACATTCTCCTCTGCAGGGCCTAGATCGATCTTATTAGCTGCTATAAGTATTGGCTTACTTATCCTTCTCAACGATAATGCTAGGGATTCTACATCCTCCCTTCTCCAGTTCTTTAATGGTTTGTCATTCAGTCCTGTATCCTTCAAGGCTTTGATCACGTGGTGTTTCTTTATGCTTAGTCCGGATAGATTCTGTGTTAGGTATTCGATCGGTTCCTTTACGGTGTATATGTGTCTAGATATTCTATTCTCCCATATTCTCAATATGACGTTCTTATACCACTCATCGACTTCGAACTGTATGAGTTTAGCCTCCTCTAAGGGATCGCTGGTTCCGGGCGATACGGGGTTTCCCTCTAGATCTGTCGATCCTGAGGCGTCTACTACATGTATTAATGCATCGGCCTGCCGGAGATCATCCATAAACTTGTTTCCAAGCCCCCTACCCTTATGTGCTCCAGGTATTAGTCCTGCAACATCCATTATTTTAACCGGTATGAACCTGTATCCGTTGATACACATACCCGTTCTCGGATCGCATTTTGGTAGTCCTAGTTCTACGTGTACGCATCTCCTCCTAACATATCCTACACCCATATTTGGCTTTATCGTTGTGAATGGGTGGTTTGCTATCTCCACGGGTGCTAGGGTTATCGCAGCGAATAGTGTCGATTTACCAACGTTTGTCTTACCTATCAAACCCACCAGTTTCTCCGGCGGAGGCATATTTATAACACCGAACACCTATACTAGGTTTAAAGATTTATAAACAAGTATTATAGTCTATTTAGCAGAGGATATCATCTATGAGGGGTATAGCAGATGGTTAAAGGCATGTACCACTACATCGCTATGGCTTGGAAGAGACCATATGAGGGAGATATGAAGGAGGTTATGAGGCAGAGGCTTATAAAGTGGCGTCGAGAACCAGCAATTGTTAGGGTTGAGAAGCCTACAAGGCTTGATAGAGCTAGAGCTCTAGGCTATAAGGCTAAACAGGGATTCATAGTTGTCAGGGTTAGGGTTAGGAAGGGTGGTATGAGGAAGGAGAGGCCGAATAAGGGTCGTAGACCTAAACGTATGGGTGTATATGGCTATGCACCGGCTAAGAGTATTAGGTTGATCGCTGAGGAGAGGGCTGCCCGTAAATACCCCAACTTAGAAGTCCTAAACAGCTACTATGTGGGTGAGGATGGAAAATATAAATGGTATGAGGTAATACTCGTAGACCCCCATCACCCAGCGATATGTAATGATCCAGATATTAAAT
>JALVIT010000114.1 GCA_027028545.1 Desulfurococcales archaeon | reverse complement strand
AACTAGTTTATAAATAGGAGCATAATAGATTCTACACGGTCAGACTAGTGAAACATATACAAAATATCTAGAGGTGACTAGGAATCCTTTATCGTTTATCATATACTCAACGCGAAGTATTATTTGCACTTATAAAACTATACAGTAAGCATGGGCGAATGATAAAGAGTAGAGATATAGCCGAAATGGTAGGCAAAGATGAGGGAACAGTAAGAAACATAATAGCTAGTCTTAAAGCCATGGGATTTATTGAAAGCAAAACTGGTCCACGTGGAGGCTATATGCCAACTCTCAAGGCTTTCGAGTACATTAGAATGCCTATATATGCCCACACATATGAGGCAATAAGAGTTACAAAAGATGGAAACGAATTAGATATAGGTATCTTGGGAATAGAATTACTAGATATAACGAGTCCCATGGGTAATAGAGCAGTATTAAAAGTAGCCGGAGACTTGGGATTAATTAAGCCAGGAGATAATATAACTCTAGGCCCAACACCATCTAATAGACTAGTTATAGAGGGTAAAGTACTATTTGTTGATGAGTTGAGAAAAGAAATAGTAATAGACATTAACAGAATAGTAAGCATTCCCAGAGAACCAGTAATAAACATAGCATCAAGAAACCTGGTAACTGTATCATCAGAAGCAAATATCCGTGACGTAGCAAAAGTATTATTTAAGCACGGAATACGTGGTGCCCCAGTACTAGACCACAATGGCAACGTCGTAGGTCTAATAACTACAGCTGACATAGCTAAAGCCGTTACAGATAACAACATAGAAGCAAATGTACAGGAATACATGAGGAGGGAGGTCGTTAAAATAAGAGATAATGAAGACATCCTTGACGCAATAAAGCTAATGATAGACAAAGGTATAGGCAGACTCCTCGTAATAAACTCTTCTGGAAAACCAATTGGCATAATAACTCGTACAGACATACTTAGGAGAATTGCTGGTCTAGAAAAAATAATATAGTAACACAGCTACGACAACTATGATGAATACTCCCCAACCAGACACGATGGATGAAGACAATTCCTTTAGCTGACCCTAGTTGATAAAAGATTAGTTTTCCCATATGGCTGACCCCCTCCCCGCCCTTAGAGGGCGAGGCTTTTCAGTTGTAAAGAAGGATGCATTGAGTTTGTGAAACCGCCTTTCGGATTCCACGATAATTGATTATGTTAGACTAGATGTATTGTAATGAAATTCTTATATAGTGGATTAAAGGTAGTAGGGAGAGGGAAATTCGATATGGTAAAGAGCGTTGCGGTAGAGAAAGTAGAGAAAAAATACATTGTTAAAAAAGGAGAAAACGTGTTCTATGTTGAACTAGCTAGAACAGTTGACGGAAAGCCTATATTATCTGTGTTCAAAGAGACCCGTCATACTATTGTAAAGATGGAGGGTAGACGCAAGGAGAAGGAGGATTGGGAATACGACTTAGATGATGCTGAAGAAATAGAGTACGAGAAATTACCAGAAAATATTAGAAAGGCTTTAAGCAAGCTCATCTAAACTACTTTTATCTCCTGTAATCATTGTTTTACGAGCAGCTATAACCTCCATTACACGTTTATGGAGTAGTTCTAGTAGCTTTTTCCTATCCTCCATTAACACCACATCGCTATAACCCTGCGCCACCAAGTTGTGTGCAAAGGGACTTGGCACTGTATTAGGTCCTATTATCTTAACATCTATTGCGTCATTGTGGAGCCAGTTTAATACTTTCTTAGCGGCATTTACGTTCATGTAGTCTTCAAGTATTTCTCTAAAGGTCTCTTTTAGGACTGGGAAGTCTGGAATACGTTCTATAATTCTTAATAATGTTTGTGCATTTACTTGTCTGCGATAGAGACTTGTTTCCACTCCTTTATAGCGTCTAAGTATCATGAAAGATCTTTCAGCACAGTGTCTAAATCTGCGCTTCAACAGTTCTGTGTACCTTAGAACTTTCTTCAAGATATCCTCGATATTGTCTTCTCGTAGACTATAGACTAGATCTATTATGTCGACATCAATGTTATTATATGGTAGTGTTAACATGAAGCCATTGTCAGATACAGTTATTCTAACATTACTATTGGTCTTTTTCGAGAGAAGGTAAGCGTATGCCCTAGATAATGCGTTGTTTGTTCTCCTACCATATAACGTGTGGAATATTATGTTAAAGGTCTCTCCATCATTCCATAATTCTATGAGTAATAGTTTATCTGATGGCACTATACCGTTAGTAAACAATAGTTGCTCCATAAAATACTCGTATATGGCTTCAGCGGCATGGGGTTCCAATAGGTATTCGTTGATAAGCCATTCTACAACTTTTGCTCTAGGATGTTCTGTGATCATCTCGGATACTATTCTCCTAAATCTCGCAACCTCTAATGCTGAATCAAAGGCTAGAGGTAGCATTTCGGAAAACCAGCTTGGCACCGTAGGACGTATTCCCTCAACTCTTCTAACATAAATTCTATTAACATCGCTTCTAACATACTCGTATGTTCGTCCTCCTAATACGAATATATCACCAGGTGTTAGGATTTGAGCAAATTCTTCCTCTAGGTCGCCAACATATTTCTTATCGTCTAATGTAAAGACTCTTATCTTCGCCTCATCAGGTATCGTGCCAGTATTCAAATAATATATCATTCTTGAGCCACGACGCCTACCAAAAACTCCCTCTTCTTCATCAAACCATATTTTAGCATATACTCTAGAATCCTCGAACAGCTCCCTATACTTCCCCGACAAGTATCTTATGACGTTAATGAAATCACCCCACTCTAAGTTATGAAACGTGTAACTCCTCTTCACTAGCTTATATGCTTCATCTACATGCCACTTCTTTTCAAGAGCCATACCTACAATATGTTGTGCTAGCACATCAAGAGGATTCCTAGGTATTCTTATATGATCTATTTTTCTCTCAAGTGCTGCTTTTACTAGAACAGTATTCTCAACTAAGTCGTCTCTATCAACTACTATAACTCTACCCTTACTAACCTGTCTTATATGGTGTCCGCTCCTACCAATACGTTGTAAGAGTCTGGAAACGCTTTTAGGACTACTTAGCAGTACAACTAGGTCTATCCATCCTATATCTATTCCTAGCTCTAGGCTCGTAGACGATACAACTACTCTTAATTCTCCCCGCTTAAGCTTCTCCTCTACACTTAACCTTAGATCCCTACTCAAACTACTATGATGAGCTTCTATTTCATCTGCATCAAGTATGCCTTCCTTCTCAAATATCTTGCGCAGCTTATATACTACCCTCTCGGTAGAACTCCTCGTATTTGTGAAAACAAGTGTTGTACGATGCTTCTTTATCAAGTCTACTAGAACACGATATATAGCCTCATTTACTTCATCAGCTGGTGTATGTATCAAATCCTTTACGGGGCATATAACCCTAATATCCATGGGCTTAGTAAATCTAGCATCTACTATCCTACAAGGACGCGGGGTTCCATCATCATTGAATCCTACAAGGAATTTTGCTACTTCTTCTAGTGGCGCTATTGTAGCGCTAAGTCCTATCCTAATTAGCGGTCTTCCCACAAGGTTTTCAAGTCTTTCAATACTAAGACTTAAATGACTTCCACGCTTACTACTGGCTATCTCATGGATCTCGTCAACTACTATCCAGCGCGTATTCCTTAGCTTCTCTCTAAACTTTGGTGCCACCA
>JALVIT010000113.1 GCA_027028545.1 Desulfurococcales archaeon | reverse complement strand
ATGGATAGAAAAATATGGTGAAGAAGCCCTCGATCACTGAGATATGATGAAGGCAGGGTTTAGCTGAAAACACTCTTCAGTGTGGGATAATTATGACCGATCTAACCATCAATGATCTGGAGATTATTGAAGCATATAGATTGATCGAGGAGAAAGTTTATAGAGTTAGGGTGAAGGGCACAAAGATAATATTTAACGTCCACGCCGATGAACGTAGGGAGGCTTTAGATAAAGCATTGAAAATGGCTAAAACCATAGGGTTATCCGAGGAGATAGTCAAGATTATTAAATCGAAGCAAACATAGCTATTTATGAGATGAAGAGACTTGCCCCCCTGAGACCTCTGGGAGGGATGAAGATATTACCGCGAACAGATCGTTATATTTTCTTCCTCTTCAGCTCTTCTAGACTCTTTAATCTTTCAAGATCCTCTTCGACTAGGCGTTTAATGTATTTCTCGATTTCCTCCGGTGGGATACGTTCTAGTAGTTGTTTTAGGAATTTAGCTGCACATCTACTGCTATGGAAGGTTAGGAGGGTTTTTCCATAGTTTATAACTATACCCTGCCCCTCCGGAAAGACTCTCCCACATATTATGCATTTATATTTTCTCTTCAATCTGACCAGCCTCGTTTAGAATGCATTCCTTTAATCCTAGGCTTTTGATCTTCTCCATTAGTGATGATATGGATTCAGTATATAATCTAAGTCTCATCCCCTTATTCGTCATGCTTCTTATCTCTATGAATCTCCTCTTAGGCTCGTAGACATAGCATTGTTCGTTTGAGAAGGGTATGTAGAATCTATCGTTAACTATAACACCTTTACGATAGACTGTGAATTTCTGGGCCAGCATTATATTGGCTGTAGCCATCTTACCCCACATAGCGAATCTTGGTAGGGAGAGGATCCCGGTTATGATCTCATACATTATTAGATAGTCCAGGAATAATACAAGGACCTCGTTCTCGATAATACTCGATAAATAACTATGTATCGGTGCAAACGCCAATGCTCGATAGGCTGAGAACAGGATTAACGCTACAAAGGTTAATCCAAGCATCATCATCGTTAACTTGAACTGTTGTTTAAGTTCATCACTAAGCTTTTTATCGAGTAGAGCTATCTTAATAGCCTGAGGCTCCTTATACAATATATTCCCGAGCTCGCTCCTAGGAGGGATCTTACTCATCTTACGGCTACTCCTAAGCATAAAACCCATTATTATTATGAAGTATAATATGAAGAATAACCAGAAATACTGGGGGGCTAAGGCGGTTACAAGAGAGATCGCTATAATACCTCCCTGCCACATAACAATGTTTGTCTTACGCGAAGGCTGCCTCATCAATTCTATACACCAACATAATCATAGAGTATATAGCATTTCACTAATATTAACCCTTAAAAGTATTTAATAAGATTGCTTAGAAGATTATAGATTAGATGATGAAACGCCACGCCCAGATAACGATGAAGAAGGTCCGTGTTTCTGATCAATACGTTTCTACGGCGATGAAGAGATGGGTTATCCGGAGAAATCTATGAAGAAGTTATCCCCGTCTGAGCCCTACATAATCATTAACATGCAGATCTATTGTAAGGCTACAATACCCATATCCAGACTTGGAAGAATTATCGAGAAAAATTATGGATACGTTGTTGAGCTAAACCCACCCTATATGTTAACAGTTAGAACCAGGTATAGATCAAGTAAGTTAAACAAAATATATGGCGATCTCAAAGAATTATTCGATAAAATTATTCGATATATCGATAGCGTTTGTATTGAACTATACATTTACACCAGGGATAAATGGAGTAAAATAAGACAGAAATTAATAAACGGGTGCAATAAGTATAGTGATAGCAGGAGAGAACTATATCTCTGCTTCAACAGTAATGAAGTATACTATTTGATGTATAATAGGGTTAGAAAATACTTAACAATAAGGCCCATACCATTAAGAATAAATATGAATGATCCACTCCTAATACCTAAGACGTTATTTAGGAGATGCGGTTCTCCAGAGGAGGTAATATCATATAGCATTAAATGCTTAAATAGTATACAGAGATACCTACAGCTAATGATGAACGCCCTATCCAAAGACCCTTTAGGAGGGGATGAATATAAACGAACCCAGGCTGATAAATAATGGTCATACAAATGGGTAACCCCGTTATAGAATATATCATTAGAATACTGATGGCATTTCTAGTAGGAGCCCTAATAGGCTTAGAGAGGGAGAGGACTAGACTCCACTATTTAAGGAGTAGTGATGTCGAGAAGAGGGCGTTTACACTACCCGGGCTAAGATCCTTTGGACTCCTCAGCCTCTACGGTATGCTTATAGCATATATACAGCAGAATGTCCCCGATCCATACGTTAAGTCTATAGTAGTTATCTTCATGATCATAATGATATATTCTATATTTGCGATATACATATATAGAAGAACGGTGATGGCTCGAACAACTGGCATAACAACATATATTGTTATGTCTATATCAATCCTATTGGGTTTTCTAGTTGGTTTGGATAGGCTTCTCGAAGCGATCGCTACATCAATACTGATAACTCTAATATTGGCCATAAAACCGTCAATATCTAGATTTGTCAAGGAGATCACGTATAATGAGCTCTTATCTGGTTTAGAACTTGGATTACTGGTTTTTGTTTTAGGCCCCTTCTTTTTCCTATTACAGCCTGTGATCTATGGGATAGATCTATCTAAGTTCTATATATTATTTGTCATAATCCTAGCCTTATCATATATAAGCTATATTGCGGTTAGGGTCAAGGGTTCGGAAGCACTTAAATATATAGCGTTTCTCGGAGGGCTTGTGAATAGTGAGGCTGCATCATCGAATATAGCTTCAATAATTAGTAGGCAGAAAAGACTCGAAGAGAAAGATAAGGATAGACTATTGAGGATAAATCTATCACTGATACTAATTGCAATGATTATTCGAAACATAATAATCACGCTTATTCTCGTATTACCATTATATGGTATTATAGATTCGTTCAAGATCGCTGGGTTACTTATGTTATCCCTCACGATCCCTATTCTAATAGTAGTTAATGGTCTATTTCTCGTTAGAGAACCCTATCTCGAAAATATTAGTGTTATGATTAAGAATCCTCTATCCTACTCTACGGCATTTAAGGTTGTGATAGCATATTCGGTCATATTCATAATAAGCATAGTTACCAGTATGTTCCTACCACCGGAATTCCTAGTTCTTGTAGCATTTATCGGGGGACTGGTTAACGCTGGTGCAACGATCTTATCATTGATAACTGTGTCCCAGCTTGAATCTTTCGGGATATACTTCCTAACAATATTGATCATTATGGCTAATATAGGTGCTTCAACAAATAAACTAATATTTATCCGGATGGTTTCACGTGAAAAGACTATAATATTATCTACTGTGAAAACTATAATATATGCTATATTATCAAATACTATCCCGTTGGCAGTATTACTTATAACTACATAGGGTTCCATAGAAAAGTATTTCATAGTAGCCCTTAAATACTTATTAAGCTAATACCTATGAAATAGCTCGAAGCAGTATGGTGATATCGATGTATGCTCCAAACGTTAAAGTGATCGATGTTGGTAGGAAACCCTTAGACGACTACGTATTCGATGCAATAATAAGCTTTAGGGAGGGGGTTAATGATATAATTATTAAAGGCAGAGGGGACGGGATATCGAGAGCCGTTGATCTATACTGGAGGCTTAAAGATAGATTAGGGGATAGTATAGAACTAGTGAATGTGGAGATTGGTAGTGAGAGGTTTAAGGGTAGGAAGAGATCATACATAGCTATACATGTTCGGAGAAGATATTAAACATAGATAGAAATAATCCACGCATTAGATCAGACTGAAGCTTCTCCAGTCTTCTTCTCATAGGACCACGATATTGATACGGATAACGGTAGATTATACCTCCTTATACTCTCAATGAGCTCGAATAATGCTTCGAATGAGCTTATCTCCCCCCTAGTTATCCGGTCAATATTATTTTCCATGGCTCTAGTGGTTTCTACGGATACTAGGTCTGGAAACTCGGAGTTCAAAGTATTGTATACTTCGATCCCGGTCTTCGTTGGTATGAGATAACCTCTCTTCTTGGATCTTATCGCGTAGCCGTGTCTAATAATACTACTAATTATAGTAGCATATGTGCTCGGTCTTCCAAGCCCCTCCCTCTTCATCTCTTTCACAATAGTTGATTCATTATGTAGTTTTATCGTTGAGGAATTAATGATCTTTACGTTCTTTATAGTATACTCCATCCTCTCATTATTAGTATCTATTTTTGCTGTCTTGACCCTTTCAACTAGGTTAAAGCCATCCTCAACTATTTTTACAGGATACTCATATACTCCCAGATCTATATTATCCACGAACACGTGGAGTTTGGCGATCTCAACTTTATATGGTTTCATCTGGCTAGCTATGAATCTCTTAAATATTAAATCGTATACTCTATAATGTAGCCATGTGAGGGGTATTACTGGGTTAATTAATCCCTCAACAATAGCCTTCTCTAGATCCTCCCTATCATAGGGATGAATTGGGCGTATTGCTTCATGAGCCCCCCTATCCCCCCAATGGCTTGGCTTGAAATACTCGAGCATGTTTTTACCAGATAGGTACTTCTCGGCAACCTTTATCCCGGTATTAGATATGTAGTGGTGATCTGTTCTATGATAGGTTATGAGCCCCGATTCGAATAGTTCCTGCGCTATCTTCATCGTAGTTTTAGACGGTATCCCATATAGGCCGGCAACGTATAGTAGTTCATCGGTTGTGAATGGGGGTGGAGGATTAACATTTTTTGTATATATTTCATCGATAACTATAATGGCTTTACTGGCATTTTTAAGCTTATCTAATAGTTCGCGTTCTCCACGGGGTATGCATTTCTTAATCAATAGATCGTTTTCGAGGGTGTAAATAATTAGCTTACACTTACTTGAATTATACTTCTCATATCGATCTATGATCCATCCCAATACTGGTGTTTGAACCCTTCCAGCACCAAGCCAGTATTTGGAGAATCTTCCCCATAGGTATTGGCTTAGGGAGAATCCAATTATTCTGTCCATTACACGGCGATAGATCTCGGCATGTACAAGCCTCTTATTTATCCTTCTAGGATTCCTTAATGCTTTGAGGAATTCGGTCGGTGTGATCTCGTGTAGCTCGATCCTCCAGATGTTTCTATTGAATGCTTTTATTGCTAGGTATATATCATAAGCTATCTTCTCCCCTTCGATATCGGGATCTGTAGCTATATATACTTCATCTGCTTCCTCGGCTAGTTTACGTAAAACACTAACTATACTCCTCGAATCAGTATATGATGAACTACCGCATCTAGGACATTTATCTCCGTATGTGAATTGATAACCACATATGCGGCATCTCTTAATGGTCGAATATACTGGGTGGATAGAATTATCCGATATGATTACACCGAAGGAGCCAACATTTGGATCAGTTGTTAGGTCGAATAAATGACCCCTACTCGCCACTATATTTAAATGGATAATTTCATCCTCCATGGTAAATGGTATTTCATAGATACTAATATTATCTATATTCCTCCTAACAGGTTTACCGAAGAAGCGGGCTATGGTCTTTGCTTTAGTCGGTGATTCAACTACTACGAGTATATTCTTATACTTTAACCCATTAACCGGCTTGGTTTCACTGATTGCTTTCCTCGACTCCCTAAGCTTTACTATCTCTTTACCCAAATCTATATAGTCTAGACTAACTATATCTATAGTGGCTGAAATCGATTGCAGCCTTCTTCTAAGGGAATTAACCAGATTATATAACTTCTCAAATTCAACAATTACTGATAAACCATGTGTCATTCTACCTAGGTATAATCTACTTGTCCTCCCACTAGCCTGGATATATGTCATCGTATCCGGGACTACAGCTAGATATTTACCTCCCTTTCTTAGGAGGGTTATTGTGCCCATTTCGACGACTTCTCTTTCATTAAGTATTTCCTTTGCCTCTTTTAGCACATTATTATATTCCTCTCTGACATAGTCTATGATCTCCTTTAATTTATCGTTTAGATCTTCATCTCTAATCTTCTCCTTTAGTACCATAGATATTATTCTTAATTCGCTTGAGCTTAGGGTGAAGATCTTCCTCCGGAAGATATTGAGTCTCTCAATATATTTTCTATCCTTGGTTATTTCTTTAAGCAACATTAACATTCTCATAATGGTTTTTGGAGATGTTAGAAATGTTTTTAATTCTATAGTGAATACGGGTACTCCGAGAAATATTATATACTTTATTACTTCGGGTGCATCTATGCCTCTAACACTTACTCCATAATAGCTGGAACTACCATATATTAGGTCGATCTCGCCACTGGTGAATCTTTTTATGCTCTTAGGATCGGCCTCCTCAATAAATACATTTCTAGATCTAAGCCTTTCTACGAGGTTGTTTAGGATCTTTCTCAGTTTATCCTTGTAGGGATGGCGGGGGCTGATAAGTATTATGCCTCCACTACCCATTCTGGATACTATATTTACTATTTTTTGCGTTGCTTCATCTATATCATCATCGCCTATAGATATATAGGTGTCGGTAATATCCCTCCCATATATGGTTATTCCGGAGAGATCCATCCTTAATATACTACGTAGAACCTTACCATACAGTCCCCTAGTTCTACCTGTTGCTGATGCTATAACTACTTGTTTATACTTCTTACGCATACGTTCATAGGATAACTGGTTCTCGATCGATATAAGCTCATGGATAAGTTTCTTCATTAATTCATCGTTATTAACGGATTTGGAGACAATGATCTTCCATAGTAGGTTTATTCTCTTCTTTGTTAACTCTATTATTTTTTCATCGTATCCAAGGATCTTTAGAAGTTTCACTATGTTCTTTGAGCTACGCATTATGCTATCTACATCATCTATTATGAGTATATCTATGTTATTTTTGAATATTGTATTGAAATATTTTATAAAGAAGTGATTTGTCCCGATTAGTATGTCGTATTCGTTGTTCTTGATCATTTCAAGGATTTTATTTCTCTTCTTTTTAGTCATAGATGAATCATAAATCAATATTTCGGGTTTACTGGTTAGCCTTTCAGAATACTCCAGTAGTTTGTTATATATTTGTTTAGCTAGGGATCTAGTTGGTGATAATATAAGTATCCTCTTCCTATACTCGCTATTCATATAGAGGGCATATGTTAATAATAGTGTTGTCTTACCCATACCCGTTGGTGCTATTAATGCGGTATTTTCATTATTTATTAATCTCTTGATCCATGTTATCTGTGGACCCCATGGTGTTAATCCGTTCGTTGCTTGGCGGAAGAATTCCTTGAACTTCTCTATTTCATACGTGTTTGATTCGTGGAGTGTGTATGCACTTAATACATATCTATTCCTAATACGGGATAAACATGAACTACATATACCGAAGGACTCTAGATCGGATGATTTTACATCACCATTACATCCGGGACATAAAGACTCATATATAGGATCAACTATCTTCGACATATCATAACTCCCAAAAATATTATCTGACTACTCTTCATATGTTTAAAAGGGATAGACCGGGTATCACCGGTTTGCCTCCGGGGAGAAAAGCTTATATAGAAAACCTATAATCGTATAGGTCTTAGAATAATATAGCTAATGGGTGAAAAGACATGGCAGAAGCAACACCCCATGCAAGCAACATAGTACTAGTAGGTAAGAAACCAGTAATGAACTATGTGATCGCAGTATTAACCCTAATACACCAGGGTGTTAAGGAGGTAGTGGTAAAGGCTCGTGGAAGAGCTATCAGTAAGGCAGTAGACACTGTAGAGATTGTGAGGAACAGGTTCCTACCCGGTAAGGTAGAGATCGAGAAGATCGATATCGGTAGCCAGACAGTAACAAACCCCAATGGACGTGAGACAAGGGTAAGCACGATCGAGATAAAGCTAAAGGTTAAGGAGTAAACGGGGAAGGTCTAGTTAGGAAGGCGGTAAAAATAAAAGATTTTTATAAAACAGCAACCGCTCAACGGCTTCGCTTCATCTTTTTACCAACATAGCTCCTATATAACCCCTCGAAATACTCTTCGAAGGGTATACATTTATACATAACATCATCCATACGGATAAGGAGCTTCATCCTCTTCAATCTACGGAAAATACTATGTGCAACCTTCCTAGATACATATAGGTTATCAATCAAATAATCTATTATATCACCAACATTCCACACCCTTCCACTTCTACAAAGGATGAAATATGCAATAAGCTCCCTCTTCTTCAACAATCTAGACCAGAGAGGGTCAGAAGCCTGGTTATTCTTCATCCAGAGATCCGCCCTTACAAAGTTCATCATAAGAGCTGATAGATACTATATTTATAGAAGGATTTAAACTTAAAATAATGCTGTAATTACTAGAAAGAATATAGCTGAGGGAATATAATGGTTTATATTAAGAGCAATTCGTTGATCCTTGTAATACCAGATGATATTATCGATGGTTCATCATACAAATCAATGCTATATGAGCTATCGAGAAATAACGTCGAAAAAATACTAATTACTATAGAGCCCGGATATATTGTTGGAAAACCACCAAATGTTTATCGAAATACAATCATAGCCATCCCACAGCATACATTCATAGCAGAAGGCAATGATTTCATCAATATCTGTGGGAGAGTGAAATGCTACATCACAACCAAACCAGCATGGATTAGATCAGTTAAAATAGGTATAAATGAGTTGATAAGATTAGCTGAACAATTAACACCGTGGCATAAGGAGATAATTATAAAAACAGGTGATAGAGAGCTAGTTGTAAAGATAAGTGATCAATGCATCGAGGAAAAACCGTTCGTCGTCGACGGCATACTTAAACATAATGAATCATGGATTACTGGAAGAATTATTCCATTTAATAAGGGATATAGAGAGATTATTATGAAGGTTACCAGTGAGAAACCTCTAAAAGATATAATAATGCTCAGCAATAGTAAGTCTTCAATCTATATAGATCATGGATTAAATCATAGTTCTAGACTAATGATAGAATCATGTAGAGAGTTTATCGCGAGGTATTTCCGTTTATTCATCGAATATGTCATTGACTATCTATATGGATAATAACATCTAGACGAAATCGTCTAAGTCCAGCCTCTTTCTACGTCTAGCCTGGTATTCCTCCATGGTATTAACTAATACTATCTCGTAGAGTATTGCTTCACCCTTCTTAGGTCGGAGTATTCTACCCAGTCTCTGTATGAATTGTCTTCTAGACCCTGTACCCGATACTATTATACCTACATTTGCGTCCGGTATATCTAGTCCTTCATCGCCGACTGTTGTAACGACTAATATACCCGAGGATGCTTCGCGGAATTCCCTCAGTATCTGCTTCCTCTTCTCAGCCGGTATCTCACCCGTTAATAGATACGCGTTAAGCTTCTCAGCGATCTCTTCAGCTTGTTTAACATACTGTGTGAATATTATGATCTTCTTACCCCTCCTCAACTCTTTAAGAGCTATTTCAACGGCTTTATCTATTTTAGACCTCGATCTAGAGACTATATTCTTCATCTTATTATGTATGCTGAGGGCTTCTCTAGCCCTTTCATCACCATGTAATGCAGCATTCAAAACCTCGTTAAACGGTCTATATCCTGCTAGGAGCCTATACTTTTTTCTAAGCATCCTGTAGAGCTCTGCTTCATCCTTTTTGAGTTTAACCTTGACCGTTACAACCCTATATCTAGCCAAGTATCCCTGTTGTGCGAGTTCTGCAGCTGTTCTATGATAGACTATTCCACCTAGTAGTGGGAATAATTCCTCATGTTTACCATCCTCTCTAACAACCGTTGCTGATAAGCCCATTCTATACTTTGATATCGAATGGATCGCTATGTATCTGAACTTATCCGCTGGTAGGTGGTGTACCTCATCAACGATTAATAGGTCGTAGAGTGGTGAGATCCTTTTAATATTTCTATAACCGCTTTGATATGTTGTAATGGTTATTGGTGCTAGGCGTTTTTCATCGCTATATATTAAGCCTATGTATCCGGGCTCTATATTGGTATACTTGTATATTGTCTCTCTCCATTGAAACATTTGCTCCCTAGTATAGGTTATTATTAGTGTACGGGCATTAATCCTGGTAATCGCTGCTATACCGATAATGGTTTTACCAGATCCCGTTGGTAATGCTATGATGCCCCTACCCCTATTATTGAGCCATTTCTCGAGAGCCTCCTCCTGATAATCTCTCAGCTTTATATTTCTTAGTTCTAGGTTTAGGGGGATTTTCTTTTCATTTAGTAGGTTTGACTTATCTACTATGCTAACATTAATGGTTCTCTGTATCTCATCTATGAATTCCTCAAGCTTATAGGGTATTAGGAGATACTTTGCA
>JALVIT010000112.1 GCA_027028545.1 Desulfurococcales archaeon | reverse complement strand
ATTACCTCATACCATTTCTTACCAAGGAACTTCTTGATATAGTCTCTACGGTGTAGTAGTTTTATCTTGAATATCTTATTCCTAAGTTTGACTACTACAAGATAGTTTTCTAGGTTTATTTGTGCATCATACTTGTCTAGTCTTACTGACAGCTTCTTTAGAACTGGTTTTTCTCCATTATTCTTTCTAGCTGATTTAACTATTGCTAGAGCATATTTGTATATCTGTTTAGACTGATGTGCACGGAACCCCTGTTTCCTCAGTATCTTGTAGAACATCTGGTGTAGCTGGTTTATTGTTGGTAGCTTGTCTAGCTCCCATAGACAATCAATAATGTATTGTATCGCTCTACGTGTAAGATATAGTTCCTCCCTTAACTCCTCTAGAGAATCATCTAATAGAACTCCTTGTGTTTTGAGTGTTAGCACCTTGTCTCCTCGGGGAACCACCCTAGCTATAGAGGTGGTCAGCCCCCTCATCGGAGCTTGTCACCCATATATACTCTATGGTAGCTATATTTATAAGTCTTTCTAGCTATCTTTTATCTTTGGTGGTATAATGAGTAAAGTCTATGTGTTCGAAGCTTCGCTACTAAGCTATGGTAAAGGAAGAGTAATAATCTACCCACCAAAAGAATACCAACAAAAACTAGCAAAACACAAAGGAAAAAGAATAAAAATCATAGCAGTAATTGAAGAAGAACAACCATAAAAACATATAAAAACATATACAATCATATAAAACCTGCTACGGCATCCCGGAAATGGTTCCCCAAAGACCAATATTCATCATATAGGGGGATGATCCGTGGAGTGGGCTAGATCATCCCTGCCTAAGCAGGTCTCATGTGCGTAACCTCTTCATATCGTAAATACTTATTTTTGAGGGGGGTGTTAAACCTATTTTTATTATTCAGCGATAACTTAATAACCCCTAACACTATACGATTTTTATAAGTGGAGGAGCCGCCGTAGCTCAGCTCGGTAGAGCGCCGGCCTTGTAAGCTATATATGGATACATAGGCCCGTAGCATAGAGAGCCGGTGGTCGCGGGTTCAAGTCCCGCCGGCGGCTCTCTATAGATAACTGTGAAAAACTTTATTATTGTTACCTATTAAAGGCTTCTTCTAGGATTCTCTTGGCTTCCTCATACTCCCTACGGATCTCCTCTATTGGGTATATGGATAATTCTCCATCACGATCTATTAGGATTAGTAGTGGGCTCATTATACGGTTTCCTTCTAGGTATTTTCTATGTTTAAACCTAATTATCTTGAAGATCAATGTTACATCTGCACGGAGCTTAATCCCCCTCCGATCACACTCCTTTAGTATAGTTGTCGGTATGTCTGCTAGATGGGCTCCGGCGGGGATTACTAGGTTTATAGACGCTGTCGCCAGGTGGTAGTAGAAGAGGGTTTTTTCAGCTAATTCAACGTTTCTAAGTGCTCTACGATAAGCTACTGAGATGTTTTGATGGCTTGTGTGGAATCTTCTAGCGATCTCTCTAAGGCTTAACCCCTTAGACTTATAGTATAGTGTTAGTAGCTGGTTCTCGGTTAATAACCCGTATTTCTTTCTATCAGCCAAACCATTCCACCGCTATGAGATAATGGTGTAGAGCCAGCAATGCTCCACACGGTTTCTATCTATTCTATGTTTAGCTATGCAATACATTGTTTTTATATATGATTGCCGGAGCTTATTGAAAGCTAAATAAGGTATAGTTAGATTATCATATTGACTAAGAGGGAGTATAATGTATGGTTGAGAGTATTGATCGTTGCCGAGAAGCTATACGTATACTACGGCGATTTCCCAGCTCTGAAAGACATTAATCTAAGCATTGAACCCGGTAAACTAAACATATTGTTAGGGCCAAATGGTAGCGGTAAGACAACCTTTCTAAAAACCATACTTGGAATACTGAAGCCCCGCCATGGGAAGATCAGTGTCTACGGGTTCACGCCGTGGAGAGACCATGTTAAGATCAAGAAGATCACCGGATACGTCCCCGAAGACGATATACTATATCATAGTCTAACCGTTAAGGAATACCTATACATGATCGCTAGGATCAGGGGGATACCCAGGGATATGGTTGATGAAGCGGTTGAGAGGATGCTAGATGCATTCCAGCTCCGGGGGAAATCCGATGAATTCATAGGTAGCCTGAGCCATGGATATAAGAGGAGGGTTCTACTAGCTGAAGCATTCATACACAACCCACAGATCTATCTATTGGATGAGCCATTCATAGGCATTGATCCAAGGCTAGCCCGTGCATTAAAGAATGTTTTGAGGGAGAAGGTTAGAGAGGGTAAATTGATTATAGTTACGACACACATACTCGAGATCGCTGAAGCCATAGCCGATAACATCATATTACTATATAATGGCGAAGTTAAAGCGGTTGGCAAACTTGAAGAGATCCTTGAAGAGGCTAAAGCCGGGGGGTTGGAGGAGGCATTCCTAGAGCTTACCATGAGCTATCAGAGTGTTAGGGAGATCATTAGGGCTTTAATGGGTTGAAGGATATGGATCGGCTATCGATCTATATCGCCGGACTATTCGTTAGAGAGGCACTGTATAGAAGCTATAAACCATTATCGACTGGAAGGGGTTTCTGGAGGCTTATAATCGAGACATTTATGCCTCAACCATCAGATGATGTAGCCACCTATAATGCTAAATGGTTTATAGGCGGTATGCTTAGCGGATTATTCATGGCTATCTGGATCCCATTATTCGTTATGGCTTCACGTAGTATAGGATTATATTATACCTCAGAGCTACTATTGATCTCTTACCTCACAATGGTTTTTCTCCTCTCAATAATAATAGTCTTCGACCTAATACACCAGGTTGTATCATCTATAAAGGATCTAAACCTAGCTGAGGTCTTAGAGAGGCTGCCCATAGACTATGATACTATTGAGAAGGCTGCCAGCTATAGCATATTGATTGGCGGCGGTGTCTCATTACTTCTAGGTATGGGTGTCTCGGTTGGACTGATAACATATATTGTAACGGATAATCCATACGCTATAGTATTCGTCCCCCTAGGATTCCTCTCCTCAATATTCATAATATACCCGATCTCGTTGATCGTTTTCCGTAAGGTTTCATCATCGGTTTCAAACATGGTGTCGTTGATAATATACACCCTACTTGTAGCATTCACTATAGCATTATATGTCCAAGTTATAGGTTTATCTGATCCGGCTACTGTGTATGATGTATTGTTTAGTTATCGATGGGCTTATCCTCTATCCTTCGTATATTTGTCTACCATTGGTTTTGACCCATATGGCTTCATATCTTCAATGATATTTTTATTGATCGGCATATTAGGATCCGTAATCATACCCTCTAGATACGGTATTAAGCTACACCAAGTATTCTTCGAAAAGATCAGATCCCATAGGATCGTTTATAGGAGGAGGATAACCCTTGGATTTAAAGACGTTCTACTGTTATTGAGGGATAGGGCTCGCTCTAAGCAGTTTTATGGACAGATCGCTGCCCTCGTAACACCATCCATAATCCCCCTAATGATACCCCGTATAGTATCCATTATTAGAGCTACCGAGTACTATCATGTATTATTTATCTTCAGCCTCTACGGGTTGTTGGCATATATTATATCAGTCATAGTCTCCCCAATACTAGTCTTCATAGAGTCCGATAAGACCGATGTCTTGAGGAGGAATCCCATCACCTTCCCGGATGTATTATATGGTAAGGTTTTTGCATCCCTAATACTTGTTCAACCCATAGCGTTATTCTATATGATCTTAACGATCTATTCAACGCTGGACCCATTGATAGCTCTGGTTAGCTATTACTCCTTCAACACATACTGGATCATGGGTTCAACTATAAATCTACTCATCATATTGAAGATCCTATGGAATAATAAGTCTGCATGGACCGAGCTAAGCCTTGGGATCATTAAGAGGCTTCTAGCAACGATCCTATCCATGCTCCCCCTTCTAATATTTACACCCTTCATATTCATAGCGTATATACTGGATGTCTCATCAGCCATACTTGTATCGATGATAGCCCCACTACCAATAGCTTTGTACGCGATGTTTGAATCGTTGAGGGAGAGGATCGTGTAGAGGGGATGCGGTGTGGGTAGATACTGTATATATTGTGGTAGGGAGTCAACACCCGATAATCCCGTGGTTAATAATGTGTGTTTAGAGTGTAGGATTAAACGGGGGGAGCTTTTAATAGTTTCTAGAAGGGAGCTTAGATACGATCTATGTAAGATCTGTGGGAATGTCAGGATAGGTTATAGATGGATGAATACCCATAGCTTTACAGAGGCTCTCAAAACAGTTGTTTACCGTGACATACCTAGATATGTTAAACCCGGTGAGGCTGTAACGATTAAGGGTGTTGATGGATACGAGTTATTATCTGAGGCTAACTGGAGGACTAGGATTAATGTCTACTTCCATATAGAGTATGGTGGTGTTGAGAAGAGTGTACCGGTGGAGTTCATAGTATATTTCAACCCTGTTAAATGCCCCAGATGTATGATGGTTGAGAGCGGTGAGTATGAAGCCGTCATACAGTTGAGGAATATAGATAGGAGGAGGCTTGATAGAATACTTATGGAGGAGTTTTCGAGGGATAGGAGGCTTCAGAGGGATCTAATAGATGTTATAGAATCTGGCAACGGTGTAGATCTATACTTCTATAATCATGGTGCAGCCCGGAAACTAGCCCGTAGATTAGCCAGTAGATTAGGGTTGAGGATTATGGAGAACTATGAACAGGTTGGCCAGCGTAGTGGTAAGCCCCGTGCCCGGTTATCTATAAGTCTTAAACCCTAATAGCTGTGTCCCACCGGTTAGGAATACTAGTAAAACTATATAGGGTGTAGTGGGAATAATATTATCGGAGATAACTACTACGTGGTTGATCAGGGATGGTTGATGAAAACGCTGAACGAAGACTAGCCGCTGAACTACATAATAATACCCGGATAAACATATCAGGGATCGCTAGAAGGATAGGCTTAAGCTATGCGGCGGTTAGAAATAGACTTATGAAGCTTATAAGGAACGACCTCCTAGGAATAAAACCCGTAGTATCCCCCAGAATACTTGGAAATATTGGAGGTATTGTCCGTATTAAATCTAGGAATCCATACAGGATCGTCAGTATGGCTAGTAGGTGTAATAAGGTTATAGGAATACTCGAGATTAACCATGAGGAGGTAGTCCTCCTCCTATATTCTAGGAGTAAACACGAGCTAGCATATACGGTTGATAGATTGATATCATATGATGATGGAGTTAAGGAGTATGCGATCGAGTATGGTAAGATACCTAACGAGCTCAAAATACCATTGAGAAACCCCTCACCGGATTGCGGTAGCTGCCCCTTCTACATAAATGGTTTATGCACTGGATGCCTCCCAATCCTCCGCTTAAGGAATAGGGTTAAGAAGGGCTAGAATGCTGAACCTAGGAATGCTATTAGTCCTAGGAGCATAGCGTATAGCGTATTTCTTCTAGCCTTCTCTAAGACCCCTTGATCATTTATACCCTTATATGCTGTTAGGATATAGTATATGTAAATTATAGCTGCTACGGATATCGTGACGGTATATATCGTGTTAGCGTATCCAGCTAAGCCTATATATACCCCGATCAATGAACCGGTTACTCCCAGTATAACCATTATAATCCTAGCCTTACCGATACCGAATACTATCGGTATTGTTGAATATCCATACCTCTTATCCCCCTCAACATCCATTATAGCCTTTAAAACCTCTCTACCACTGGTTATGAAGAATATTGTTAATGCGAAGAGTGATGCCAATCCCAATTTATCCATGGGCATACCGGATAATACGTATCCGTAAATTATTGGACCCGTTGTCGAGAAGGATACGATGAAGTGGCTCCACCAGTATTTGCGTAGGAAGCTATACATGAATCCAACAACTATATAGATCAATGCAGTTATAGAGGCTGAGAAACCGATCGGGATATTAATGATCACACCAAGTATTAGTAAGGCTATACTTAGATACAAGACGTTTCTAGGTGAAACTCTACCTTGAGGCAGGGGCTTCCACGGCTTATTGATAGCATCAACCTTTCGATCAACATAGTCGTTGATAAGCATCGACGAACTCGATCCTAGGAACCCGGTTAGAAAACCTATAACTAGTATATATGGGTCGAACGGGTTGAATCCCCCATAAACATATATGGCGAATAAAACACCGAGCCCGGCCATAAAGCTATTGAGGGGTCTCAGCATCTTCAAGTAGTCAACGATCATCATATCACCGTGGATTAAGGAGTAAAACCTACCGGGTTATTGTCTTGGGAAAACATTATTAGTAAACATAGTTTTATACTCTACTATAGATGATGAAACGACGGTAAACATAAACCCCTCTCCAAATATTGGGGGATGTAGAGCGTTCTCCTAACTGACCAGTTTCAGACTATTCGTGTGTAGGATAGCGTTTCCCCTAACCACATATCGTGTATTGGTATTCGGCTCCTCGATCAACATATATCCCGCATAGTAGTCTATTAGGTGGAGGGGTCTACCCAGTATATCATCTATCCTAGCTTCACGAGCCCTATAGAAGTATTCAACCCCTCTAGCCGGTTCAACCCTGAAAAACCTGATATCCCCAAGCTTTACTCCAAGCCTCCTACTAGTCTTCTCCAACACCCTTCTAAGCCTTAGAAGAGTTGGAGGTATTGGTGCCGTTATTGATTCGGATAGTTTTCTACGTGGATGCTCCGTTAATCCCTCAAGCCTACCGGCCTTGATCTCGAGCTCTCTGGTTTCAAAAGCACTATTGGATCTATTGAGGATCGTTGCTATGACGTGTGGTTGTTCACCGATCCTATCGTATAGTCTCCACATCCTAGTAGATCCAACCTTAAACTTGTTCATTGTGTAGGCTAGCATGTAGACGACATATTCTATCCTACCCCTGATCTTTTCGTCGAGTATCCTACAGTATTTTAGGCTTTCAATACCTGATGAGCTAAAGCATCTAGTATATATAGCCCTTAGACTATTCCTATGAACATTACAATATCCTAATTCTCCGGAGGCTTCACGTATACAATACTCCCTCTCAAAGGGGTTATCTCTAGATTCTAATGGTCCATTATGCCATCTACAATACTCCTCATAACCCCTCATGAAAACTACTTTATCACCCGGAGCTACGAGATGTAGTGTGGTTGTTCCCTCCTCCTGAACTATTAAGCCGTGGTAGACCAGTTTATATTTCTCGATCATAAAGCCTAATCCGAAACCTTGAGATATATAAGCGTCCAAACCACCAGATCTAACCTTCTCCCTAGAATAAAACCTTGATTCTATGACGAATAATCTAGGTATCAATACACATCCCTCAAATAGGGATAAATAGCTACCTGGGTAAAAACAAGTATCCTAATCCTTCTTCTCGATCAATGCATAAAAGAATCCTATGGTTCCATGTCTATGTGGCCAAGCCCTCATGGTTCCGGGTAGGAAGCCTGGGCTATATGGTTTATCTAGTGGTATTATCTCTGCATCCCTATGCTTTTTTAGAAACTTTTCAACTATGTCTTCATCCTCCTCTCTGAGCATGCTGCATGTGCAGTATAGTATTCTACCCCGAGGCTTCAATAGTTTCCATCCAGCCTCCAGCATCTCGTATTGTAGTTTTTGGAGTTCATACACTTTCTCCTCTCTAAGCCTCCACCTTAGGTCTGGGTTCTTCATTATTGTTCCATCACTACTGCATGGTGCATCTAATAATACTCTATCAGCTATCTCCTCACCGAGTATTCTGGGTGCGCGCCTACTATCCTCCCTATAGATCTCTACGATCTCTACGCCGGTTTTATCGAGTATATCCTTCATCCTCTTAATCCTAGTATCATCTATATCGAAGGCGTAGATCACACCCTTATTATGCATCAATTCAGCCATATGCTGTGTCTTACCACCGGGTGCTGCAGCCATATCTACAACCACCATACCCGGTTTTGGATCAAGTATTATGGATGCCAGTGCTGCAGCCTCCTCCTGTATAACTATATATCCTCTTCTCCATAGTTTCGATTTCTCAAAATTATATGGTCCTTTAAATCTAATCACTGTTGGAACTATCCTTGATACAACCAGTTTCTTACCCTCCCTCCTAAGAACCTTTAACACGTATTCAACATTTGTCTTTAGGGTATTTACACGGATCGATATTGGTAATTGCCTATTCAGCGACTTAAATAATTCATCAGATTCACTACCTAGAAGCCTTCTGATCTTCCCAATATACCATGGTGGTAGCATATATTTGAACATCTCCTCTTCAAGCCGATCCCTTGGTTTATACCTATAACCTTCCCCAACGATCTTATCATATAGTTTAACATAGTAGATCCCAATATATGGGTGAGTTTTAGCTGAGAGGAATCTACCCACATGATTTCTGAGGAGTCTTAGAGTCCTATGCGAGGGGTCTCGATAAGAGGTGATCTCAAGTAGAACCCTTAAACCCGCTCTAAGCCACGGGTCTAGTATATACGGGTTTACACCGGTGAGATCCTCGATCATCCTATCAAGTATTCCAAGCCTCTTCATAACTCCGTAGAAAACTGCTGTGATCAACGGATCCCTCTTAGAGCCCAGTAATCCGTATTTTCTGAAAGCCCTCCTCTTAGCATCCTGACTAGGCTTAATCTTCTCGGATAGATAAACAGCTTCTACAAGTGCTAAGATCATGTCATCTCTAAGATCTAGTTTAGCCAATACCTCCCCTCCACAACTATTACTATACAGTCCAGTGCTTAAGTATTCGTGTCAACCGGTTAATAAGGAGAAACATATTTGTTATTGATACTATCCAAAATAATTATAGGGGGATAGGTTGGAGGAGGATGGGGAGAGGAGGCATTTCATAATAGCTGATCAAGTTAGACCATATAACCCGCCAATATCTGAAGAGGAGTTGATCTATCATGGATACTATAATAGATTCTATGGAGAGGAATATGGTGCTGAGGAGAAGAAATATTTCGATCGATGGGTTCCAATATGGGATGCTATGATATGTGAGTTGAAGGATTCCTCACCCCCTGGTAGCTGGGTTTTAACGAAGATCTTGATAGTTATGAATATTATAGTATCGATAATGCTCTTTGACAAACTATTAAACATTAGGGAGGCTATAAACACATTCCCGAACTCAGCCTGTATAATCTCTAATCAATGTATCGGTGCAGTATTCCTATCAATGTTCGCACATGCCGATCCAATACATCTGCTTGGAAACATGTTCTTCCTATACATCGTCGGGGATAATGTTGAGATAGCTCTCGGTAGACTTAGATACTTAGTATTATACTTCACTTCGGGGCTTATGGCTGCATATGTCCAAGCATTGATAACGTTCGCATTTAACACCGAATACGCATACTCGATCCTTATAGGAGCTTCAGGAGCTATCAGTGGGTTAATAGGTGCATATATACTATTATACCCCGGTTCTAGAATGTGTTATTGTATAGGTTTTAGATGGATCTATAGATGCTTTAAGATCGCCGCCGAACTATACATTCTAATATGGATGATCTTCCAATTCATATACCTATTATTCGCATACCACATAGCTGTATGGGCTCATATAGCTGGATTCCTAACTGGGATGACGCTATCATACATACTAGCCGATAGGAGGAGGATTAATAGGATCCGCGAATACTTTAAGAAGGGTGTTTATAGGGGTCTTCGAATACCTAGATATGAATTGGAGAGATATTCGCTATCGGGTTTTACGAGGGGGTTGATAGTATTTGTAGCCGTTCTAACAACAGTTTTAATCGTATTATCGAGTAATATTGTGACGGACCATGAGGATGAATACTATAATATCATTGGAAAATATAGATATAAGGGAACTACGGAATTCTGTAGGGTAACACAATATACACCTTATCTACCCGTAATAGAGTGCTGGAAGAAACCAATCTATAAGCTTGAAAAGGTATATGGTGAATTATCGGACAATCCCGCATCTGATCAAACCCTCGATAAAGGCCGTATCCGTATAAAGGTATTTAGGACAATACATCTCGATAACGTATCTACTACAAGTACTCTATTAATGATAATATCTATGTTCACAGCATTTGCCATAATATTGATCTGTCTCAAGGGATACAGAGGGGTCGAGATAACATATATCCCCGAACTAGCTAAAGAGAATAGATATGTTTAAATACCCTAGCTAGATGTTAGTATATGTTCCTAGAGGTGATCTGGATGCGCCAATGGAGTTAAATAACCCGGTTCCCCTCCGTATTAGATCCCTCCATTCTTCCCAAAGAATAGAATATGTCCCGACCCATTGGTACAACATCTTACCGGATCTACCGGAACCAGTACCGCCAATGCTAGATGCCAACGGAAACCTTATACCACCAGCGGCCCTTGAGAGGATATTTAGTAGGGAGCTTGTCCGGCAGGAGTTTAGCGGTGAGAGATATATAGGAATCCCCGATAAGGTTAGGGAGACACTGATCGAGATCGGCAGACCTACTCCATTACTCAGAGCT
>JALVIT010000111.1 GCA_027028545.1 Desulfurococcales archaeon | reverse complement strand
ATCCGTATTCAAATCCGGACTGCTAAAAAAGAATTTTTGAAAAAAATACTGACTTCCTGTGTATTAATTATCATATTAAGTAGTTTAATAAACCCTTCATTAATTGTGCTGTCAAAAGCACCACCTATTAGAATTATAAGATTTAGTATTACTGAATTAATAAAAAATAATAAGACAAAGATATGCTGTATATTATATGTCGATAATAATCTAGTAGTATCCTATGGAGGAACAGTACTCAGCTATATAAATAAGATGATTAAACATTATGAAAATGAAGAGTTGAAACGACTAGGTTTAAGGAGGATTGGAGATGAGTATCAAGAGCTAACGCTTAGATTAGCCCTCTCAAAAACAGTAGAATATGATAAAGAGCTTAACAATCTATTGAACAAATTTATATCGGTCGACTTCATATACTTAGCAGGTAATAAAATGCTTATCGAAATGATACTAGACTATCGTGGAACCGAGGAGCTAGTATACCAAGCATATAATAGGCTTAGAAGGGCAGTTAATAACGCATATGGAGGTTCCATGGAGATAGCTGGTGTATTAGCTATAATGACCGATATCCGCCCAGCTGATGATACATTAGTATTTAGATTAAGTGGAAACCTTAGGATAATCGATTATTATAATAGCTTATTAAATAAGACAAAACTCAAAGGATTAAAAATATCCGGGTTAGGAATAGGTGGTCTAGGAGATGTAATAATAACTCTGGTAGGTAAACCTGAAATAAATGAGAGTGTAAGAAAACTAGTTATGGAGAGTAGAGATGTTCTAGTAACGATAGCGAAGAATGTTTCAGCAATAACTGGTGGGAACCTTATTGATTATAGATATTTACTGATAAATAAGCTAATACTCGTGAACAAACACAATAACACTATAAACAATATAACTTCGAAAAACGAATTTACAACTACACCCAATAAAGGCAGCACCATAAATAACTCTACCAGCATAGGCAGTAAAGAACATTTAGACAATACTAATACTCTACCACTAATAGCGGTGATTATTGTTTTAGCTATTGTCTTAATACCTCTACTATTCTACACTAAACGATTAAAACACTAGGAAATAATGTATAAAAATAATGTATAAATAGGAGATATCGTCTCCTAGTTAAAACATTTTATTATAGAAAAATTTAATCATATGATAAACCGCTTCCAGGTAGATGACCCACTTCGTCGATCCACTTCATAGATCTCTTCACAGCTATTTTCCATCCACGATATAGTCTATCCCTTTTATCCCTACTCCATCCCGGATCAAATCTCCTATCTAGTCTCCACATACCCCTTAACTCCTCAATACTACTCCATACTCCAGCTCCAAGCCCAGCCGCATAGGCTGCTCCAAGGCTTGTTGTCTCAATATTTCTAGGTCTTAAAACCGGTATCCCAAGGATGTTCGCCTGTAGCTGTAATAGGTAGTTGTTCCTCGTAACCCCTCCATCGACCTTCAACTCTTCGATCTCTATACCTGTCTCCTCTCGCATAACCTCGTAGACGTCTCTAACCTGGTATGCTATAGCCTCCAGCACAGCATGGACTATATGCTCTACCCGTATATACCTAGTTAAACCAATTATTAGTCCACGAGCACCCATATCCCAGTAGGGTGCATATAAACCACTAAATGCTGGTACAAAATATACATCGCCGGAACCAGTTTATCCAGTCCTTTTAGCTAATTCCTCAGTTTCACGTGGATCACTTATAACCCCTAGATTATCCCTCAACCACTGTATTGCTGCACCACTAATAGCTATAGATCCCTCAAGAGCATATATGGGTTCATAGTCCTCGAAGAAGTATCCGATAGTTGTTAATAATCCATACCTGGAATACTCGGGTTTACCGCCAGTGTTTAAGAGTATAAATGTTCCGGTTCCATATGTTGCCTTCAACTCCCCCCTCTTGAAACATGTTTGACCCACTAGTGCAGCCTGCTGATCACCAAGGTCTCCATGTATCGGTATCTCAGCTCCAAGTATATCCCTTCTAAGATATCCATAGGGTTTCCTACTACTAGAATACACTATTTCCGGGAGGATCTTATGCGGAATATTTAGTTTGTCGAGTAGTTTCTCAGACCATTTAAGCCTCGATATGTCTAGTAGCATCGTCCTAGAGGCATTACTATAATCCGTTACATGTGCACCGCCGCGATCAGGTGTTAAGTGATCCCTCGTACCCCTGGTCATATTCCATATTATCCATGTATCGATCGTTCCGAACAATAGTTCTCCCCTTTCAGCCCTACTACGTATCCCCGATACATTATCTAGTAGCCACATGATCTTTGTAGCTGAGAAATATGTTGAAACCGTGAGCCCCGTTATACGATGTATCTCTCCACCCAGCCCCCTATCGATCAACTCTCTACAGTACTTGTCTGTCCTAGTATCCTGCCATACTATAGCATTATATATGGGTCTTCCAGATTCTCGATCCCATATTATCGTTGTTTCACGCTGGTTTGTTATACCTATAGCCGATACCTCCCTTGGATCAATGCCTGCATTAAATAGTGCTTCACGCATAATAATTATAGTATTCTTCCAGATCTCAATGGGATCGTGCTCAACCCATCCGGGTTTGGGATAGATCTGTCTATGCTCGCGATAACTATATCCAATAACGGAGCCTTCATGATCATATATTACAGCTCTAGAACCAGTCGTACCGGAGTCTATAACGAGAATATATGTTTTACCAACCATATGCCTCCACACCTAAGATAATGGATGTGGTTAACACATATAATGATGCATTTCAACATAATATACAGTTAAGCCTTTCCTCCCGGAAACTAATATATTAGCGTGGATACATAGTTATTCTCTAGATGTGGTTTACCTTTACGAGGCAGTCTCGCTGATAAGTGATGAAGTGGCCCCCTCACCGAAGCATGGTTTTGGGTCATATATTATGTTGATCGATAGGTTTGGGCGTAGCTTAACCCATATGAGGATTAGTGTAACCCTCCGATGTAATCATAGCTGTATATTCTGTCACCGCGAAGGAATTAGGAGTATGGCTGAGAGGGAGCTTAGCCCCGGGGATTGGGGGTTTGTAGCCAGTGTAGCCCTCGAACTAGGTATTAAATATTTTAAATTAACCGGCGGAGAACCACTGGTTAGAGATGATATTGTAGATATTGTTGGGGAGATTTCGGAGAGGGGTGGTGTAGTATCTATTGTAACCAATGGTTCACTACTATACAAATATGCTAAAGAATTGGCTGAAAACAATATTGAACATATCAATGTTAGCCTACATAGTTTAAACCCAAAAATCTTCTACGAGATAACGCATGGTAGATTGGAGGATGTTCTAAGGGGTATTGAGGAGGCTTTGAATAATGGTATAAGGCTTAAAATAGACTACGTGGTCCTAGGAATGAACTATGCTGAATACAAAGATATAATAGAATATGCTTCAAAATACGGGATAGATGTGAACATCATAGAACTAATACCCCTAGGCATAGACATCAAACAATACCATAGATTACACAAACCACTAGATGAAATAGTTAAATGGCTTGAAGAGAGAGCCGTAAAGAGCGGGAGGAGGGAGTTCCAATCAAGACCGGTATACCTCTTAGACACCGGTATAAAAGTCACAGTGATCAGGGGATTCTGCAATCCCGAAATGTGTATGAGCTGTACAAGGATCAGGATGACACCGGATGGAATGATCAAGACATGTCTCTTCAGAAACGATACAATAGTGGATGCTAGAAAACACATATTAGAGAGAAATCGCGAGGGTCTTATAAAGGATTTTATAAAAGCTAATATGTTGAGGGAACCCTTCTTCAAACCCGATTCAAGGTGTCCCGTAAATGTCGATGATCGATATAACGGGTAAAGAAGTGGTTTATAGAGAGGCGGTTGCCGAGGGAGTCATAAGGCTTAAACCCTCAACGATCAAGAGGATCATTAATGGCAGGGTTGAAAAGGGAGATGTATTAACGGTTTCAAGGATAGCAGCTATACAGGCTGTCAAGAAGACACCGGACCTAATACCCCTATGCCATAATATACCAATAACACATGTAGATGTAAAATATGAATTCATAGGGGATGATAAGATAAAGGTTATCGTCACGGTAAAGACCACAGCTAAGACAGGTGTTGAGATGGAGGCTCTAACGGGTGTATCAACAGCATTACTCAACATATGGGATATGGTTAAGAAATATGAGAAGGATGAAAAGGGGCAGTATCCAGATACATTGATCGAGTATATACGTGTTAGGAGTAAGATTAAGAAACCCGTATAGGCTATGCTAGACTGGATATTATCTCCAGCATACTCCTAGCGTTTTCAAGCATATAGTGGTTATTGTTGAAGAATATGTATGTCTTAGAGGGCTTAAGCGTAATGATCTCCCTAGCTATCTCTTCAAGCTCTGACCGTGAATAGTTGTATAAGTACCATTCTGAACGTCCATGGAGCCTTAAATATACTAATCCATTACTACTCTTTATCCATCTACCCATGGGTGAATCAATAGATACTAGTGTTAAGCCTAGCTTTGAAGCCCATTCAACAACTTCATCTCTAAACCATGATTTATGCCTAAATTCGACGGCGAATCGCTCACCTAGATCTGTGTATTTATAGAAGTGTTCTATCCTCTCGATATTCCTATCATTCATAGCATATCTTGGTGGTAGCTGGAATAGGTAGAAAGCGATTATATCGTCGAGCGGTTTAAATAACTTGTAGAATCTATCCCATATGGAGTAGGCTCCTCTACCAAGCCTCCTATAATGCGTTATTGACCGATGAACTTTAATAGACCATCTGAGACTAGAACCATTCCTCCTCCAAGCCTTAACCATGTTGGAGAAGGGGAATCTATAGAAGCTCATATTAAGCTCTACAGCGTTTAAACCCGAATGTCTAGCATACCATTTCAGATCTCCGCCGAGATTCCAGTCATAAACCCATCCTGAGGTACCTATATAGATCTCCAAAATTCTTCTCCCATATTAAAACATTATTATTTCCTCATTAGATAATGTATCGGTTCACCAATCAGGTATTCAGCGATCTCTCTAAGGCTTTCGGCAACTGTTAAATGTGGTAGGGGGGTTTTCGCCATAGTGTATAGATCGAGTTGATACTTGTCGCTTAGCAGTGGTAGATATAAGGATATGATCTCTGAGGCATTTGGAGCCACTATTTCAACGCCATATATTTTTCCAACATCGTCTCTATCATGTAGGATCTTTACATATCCTCTTTTCCCAGTCTTTATACGTACAGCTGCTAGAACTGTTAGAGGGATCCTCTTCTTACTATACCTTATACCCCTCCCTCTCAGTTCCCTCTCCGTATAGCCTATGTAGGCTATTTCAAGGCCTGTGAAGAATATTTTAGGGGTTAGCAGTGGGTTTAGGATCTTCTTCCTAACATACAATATGTTCTCAGCAGCATAGATCCCTTCAACGATGGCTTTATGGGCTAACAGTACACCACCGGTTACATCGCCTACGGCTAGTATCTTCGGATTACTTGTCTCATACCCCTCTCTAATCTTTATGAACCCCCTATTGTCAACCTCTATATTATTCTCCTCCAATCCTATGTTATTCGTGTTAGGTTTTCTACCGATCGCTATAAACACCTTATCGACAACGATCTCTCCATCGATACATGAAGCTTTAACCCTAACTTCTTCATCTGAGGGTTCAACCCGGTTAACTAGGCATTTCTCATAGATCCTGACACCATGCTCCTTTAGGAAGCCTCTAAGTGTAGCCGCTACATCTAGATCCATTGATGGTAAAATATGTTTCTCGGCTTCAATAATAGTTGTTTCAACACCGAGTTTTGAGAGGTAGTAGGCTGTCTCAACACCTATAACTCCTCCACCAATAATGAGTATTCTATCCGGTTTCTCTTCTAGGCTATAAATGTGTCTATTATTGATTATCCTCTCACCATCGAATCCTATAAGTGGTAATGGTTTGGGGTCGGTACCCGTCGCTATAACAATCCTCTCTGCTTCAACCTCCTTTCTATCTATAACTATCCTACCCCCAGCTCTTAGCCGTGCATATCCCTCATAGAGATCTATACCGTATCCATCGAATAGGTATTTTAGACCACTCCTCATATCATCAATGATCTCCTGAGCTCTCCGGACAATGCTCGACCAGTTAATCCTCCATTCACCATCATACTTCTCTATGGTTCTAATGGCTTCAGCCAGGTTGTAGAATACTTTGCTCGGGACACATCCATAGTTAACGCATTCACCGCCAACCAAATGCTTCTCTATAATAGCAACTCTTAGACCGTTACGAGCTAGAGATATAGCTGTCGAATAGCCTCCAACACCACTACCAATAACTACTGCATCGTATCTCAACCCGTGATCACCACTAAACCCCTCGAATTATATACTAGGTTATCTTAAAACGCTTCATTTATTATTGTTTTACTTCTCTTCGCCATGTTTACTCTTCATTAGATATATTCTCCATGTTGGTGCTAGTGTTTTCGGATGATTGGCCTTAACCTCATCTATCCGTCCAACACTCGTATTTCTAGGCCACTTATGCGGCTCCTCAGGATCCCTATACGCTGTATCGGCTATTCTCTTCAATATATCCGCGTATTTCTCTATATTCTCCAGCTTTTCAGATTCTGTGAACTCGGTCATTAATGCTTCCTCAACTATTAGTGGGAAGTATATTGTTGGTGCATAGAATCCATGATCCAGAAGACCCTTAGCAACATCTAGTGCTGAAACACCAGTTTCATCATATAATGGTTTAGCGCTTAGAACAACCTCGTGCTTCCTCCACCTACCCCTACCGTATGGTATATCGTAGCCTCTAGCATCCTCCATAAGCTTCTTGAAGTAGTTAGTATTTAGGACAGCTTGTTCAGTAACCATTCTCAAACCCCTCGATCCAAGCATAAGTATATATGTCAGACCCCATAGTAATGGCCCAGTGTTTCCGAAGAAGGCTTTGAGAAGACCAATACTATATTCTCCGGGACCCTTTAGATAGTATCTATCCCTATCCTCATCGTATTCGACAATATATCCTGGAAGTAGATCTCCAAGCCTAATACCTCGTTCATCATCAACTATTCTATCCTTAACACATACCGGTCCAGCACCCGGCCCCCCGCCGCCGTGTGGTGATCCAAATGTTTTATGTATATTTATATGTGCTATGTCGAAACCCATATCTCCTGGACGTGTATAGCCCATTATTCCATTTAGATTAGCACCATCATAGTATAGTAGACCATCTACACCATGTATGAGCTCAACGATCTCACCGATATTCTCCTCGAACAATCCCAGTGTGCTTGGATTGGTTATCATCAAGCCAGCCGTTGAATCGCCTACAACGCTTCTAAGGGCGTCGAGATCAATGTTTCCATCACTACTGGATGGAACCTCTACAACGGTGAATCCAGCCATAGATGCACTAGCTGGATTTGTCCCATGCGCTGAGTCCGGTATTATGATCTCCCTCTTAACACCGATCTGCCCCCTCAACACATGGTATTTACGCGTTATGAGCATACCCGTTAATTCCCCATGAGCGCCAGCGGCTGGATGAAGGGTGCATTTATCCATACCAACTATGTTAGCCAACCACCTCTGTAGGTTATAGAGGAGTTCTAGGAGGCCCTGAATAGTATCTTCATCCTGTAGTGGATGTATCCATGAAACCCTACGATCACTAACAACCTCCCAGCCAAGCCTAGGATTATACTTCATAGTGCATGATCCAAGTGGTACAGGTCCATTATCAACACCATAGGACATTTCCGTGAGCCTCGTATAGTGTCGTGTAACCTCTACCTCGGAAACCTCCGGTAGTTGTGGTTTCTTTTTCCTCCTAATCCTTTCAGGGATCCCTATCTCTCCCACAGCCCTCTTAACATCCTCACCGGGTTCTGGAACTATATAGCCCCTCCTCCCCCTGGATCCAAGCTCGAAGATTAATGGTTCATCCCAATAAGCCTGTTTAAATGAATTATTCACCCCTCAACCACCTCCTTAAGGGCTTCAACGAGCAGATCTATATCCTCTTTGGTATGTATCTCGGTGAAGGCGTAGAGGGCTGCCTCTCCTAACTCTGGATAATAGTTTTTCAGCATTAGCCCACCATGTATACCCCTATCCAGTAAACCTCTATGGATCTCCGTAATGTTTTTACCAGTCTTATCGAATCTCACCGGGAATTCGTTGAAGAAATCATATCTAAAGTGAATAATATCAACACCATCTATCTCGCTGAGCTTCTTTGATGCATAGTGGGCTATATAGTAGTTTGCCTTAGCTAACTCCCTCAAACCCTCGGGTCCTAGTAGGGATAGATATACAGCTACAGCTATAGCTGATAACGCCTCATTTGTGCAGATGTTACTAGTAGCTTTAGCCCTACGAATATGCTGCTCCCTAGTCTGTAGTATCATTGCAAAAGCCCTCCTAGATCCATCCTTAGTCGTTGTTAAACCGATCAATCTGCCGGGCATCTGTCTTAAAAGCTTTCTATCATACCTGATCGCGAATATTCCGAGGAGGGGTCCGCCAAAGCTTGGAGGTAATCCTAGGGGCTGACCCTCGCCAACGGCTATATCAGCTCCAAGCTCTCCGGGAGGTGCTAGTATTCCTAGGCTGACCGGATAAACCCCCATAATATACAATGCCCCCTTCTCATGAGCGATCTCACCAGCTTCCTTCGCATCGGCTTCAATAGCTCCGAGGAAATTGGGGTTTTGGAGGTATACCGCAGCTGTATCTCCATCGATCTTCTCCTTTAAATCCTCTAGATCAACCCCTCCACTAACCCGATCATATCTAACAGTCTCTATAACCACATCATGTGGTTCGAGATATGCTTCAACAACTCTACGATGGAAGGGGTTCATAGTCTCCGGGACGATGATCTTCCTCCTACCACGCTTAACCCTCAAAGCCATTAGTAGGGCTTCGGCAGCTGCAGAGCCCCAATCATACATTGATGCATTAACAATATCCATATCGAGTAGCTCAGCCATAAGACTCTGATACTCGAACAATGCTTGCATCAAACCAGTAGATATCTCCGGTTGGTAGGGTGTGTATGCTGTTAGGAACTCGCCCCTACTAATAATATGTTTAACCACCGCTGGAACATAGTGTAAATACACACCAGCACCTAGGAATGGGGGTGTTTTTAACTTCTTATTCTTCGAAAGTCTCCCATCAATATATCTCCATGCTTCATACTCGGATAATGGCCTACCAAGCCTTATCTCTAACCCATCCCATACATCTCTATCGATCCTCATATCTCCAGGTATATCATTGAATAGTTCCTCGATATCCCTAATCCCAAGCTTCTTCATGATCTTCTCAATATATTCTCTAGTCGAGTTAGGCATCCATGGATGAGGTTTCAAACCAGACACCACATGGTCGAGTAGAACATTGTTCTACGAATAACAATATTATAGCTTCGAGGATAAAATTACTTTTAGATATAGGAGCGAAACATGTTTGAGAAGTGATAGGTATGGTTAAGATCCCCCTCTTAAACTTCTACATTGAAGAGCTGGGTGGAGAACCCGGTGTTTTCGGGGAATGGGAGGTTCCAATGGTATATACGAGTAGTATTGAGGAGCATATGGCTGTTCGAAATAATGTTGGTGTATTTGATGTAAGCCATATGGGTAGGATAAGGCTTAGGGGTTCAGATGTATTAGAGTTTATACAATACCTATATACGAAGGATTTATCGAAGGTTAAGGAGGGCTGGATGAGTGGGCCAACCCTAGCATTAAACCAGTTAGCCCGTGTTAAGGATGATGAAATGCTGTATAAGATCAGTGATGAGGAGTGGCTTGTAGTAGTTAACGCTCTCTACATAGATAAGATGATCGAGTATTATAGTGAGGTAATATCCGCTAAAAAACTTGATGTAGAAGTGGAGGATCTAACGATGAAGTATTCGATGATAGCAGTTCAGGGTCCAAAGGCTGCTGAAACATTATCATCGATCAATGGATCGGAGTGGATCGCCGACCTGAAAACATTGGAGTTTAGGTTGAATGAGGAGATAGGTGGCGTTAAGGTTTTCCTAGTTAGTAGGAGTGGATGGACCGGGGAGGATGGGTTCGAGATCTGGGGGGAGCATAGTGAGATCAGGAAACTAGTATTGAAACTTGTAGAGATGGGTGTGAAACCTGCGGGACTAATAGCTAGAGATACATTGAGGATGGAGATGGGCTTTGTCCTCGGAGAACACGAGTACGGCGAGGATCCTGTAAGGTATCCGTGTGCACTTAGCCTAAGATACGGGCTTGGAGCGATCGATTGGAAGAAGGGGTATGTTGGTGAGGAGGCTCTGAGGGCGTGTAGGAGGAATGGTGTTAGATGGATTAGGGTAGGTATAAAGATGTCTAAGAAACATGCCCGCATAATACCTAGGGAGAACACGGTGATCTATGTGGAGGATCTACCGGTTGGATGGGTTACAAGTGGAAGTTTCTCACCGGTATTGAAACGGGGTATTGCCCAGGCATATATTGATTCTAGGTATGCGTTATTTGGCGAACCGGTGGAGCTTGAGATTAGGAGTAGGAGGTATAAGGGTAAGATAGTTG
>JALVIT010000110.1:26549-29802 GCA_027028545.1 Desulfurococcales archaeon | reverse complement strand
CGTGGAAAATACATATGTCCGAAGCATAAGGATAAGGGTAAGTTGAAGATGGTTGAAGTATCCTATGCCTTTAAACTATTAGTTCAGGAGCTTATGAGCCTCTGTATAATGCCCCGTCTAAAACTTGAAGATATCAAGAAACTCGTAAGGGAGTAGGAGGTGGTATAGAATGCCGGGTAAGGCTAGGATTTCAGCTATAAAGTTCGGGATTCTCTCACCCGAGGAGATTAGGAAGATCAGTGTAACAACGATCATAAGCTCCGATGTATACGATGTAGACGGCTTCCCGATAGACGGAGGACCTATGGATCGAAGACTTGGAGCTATAGAGCCCCGAGAGATATGCCCCGTATGTGGCAATACACGTGACAGCTGTCCCGGCCATTTCGGACACATAGAGCTGGCTAGACCAGTGATACATGTAAGCTTCGCAAAGCATATCCACATGTATCTTAAAACGACGTGTAGGGTTTGTGGTAGGATTAAGATTAGTGAAGCTGAGAGGGCTAAATATCTAGAGCTTTTAAAGAGGCTTGACGAGCAGGGTTTGAAGTATTTGAAGAAGAGGCTTCATGAATATATTCGTAGAAGGGCTGCAGCAGCTACTAAATGCCCACATTGTGGAGCTAAACAGTATAAGATTAGACTGGAGAAACCACACACATTCTACGAGGAAACCGAGGAGGGTGTTAGGAAGATCAACCCGATAGAGGTTAGGAGGAGGCTTGAAAACATACAACAGGATGACGATATAAGGCTCCTCGGAGGAGATCCGAATGATGCCCGCCCTGAATGGATGGTTTTAACAGTATTACCAGTACCGCCTAGAGCCGTCCGCCCATCAATACTATTAGAGACCGGTATCCGTAGCGAGGATGATCTAACACATAAACTCGTCGATATTATAAGGACTAATAATAGGCTTAGAGAACACCTAGAAACGGGTGCACCCAACGCTATTATTGAGGAGGAGTGGGATCTACTCCAATACCATGTAACAACGTATTTCGATAACGAGTCGCCGGGGATAGCCGTTGCCAGGCATCGCAGTGGTAAAGTATTGAAGGGTTTAGCACAGAGGCTTAAGGGTAAAGAGGGTCGTTTCCGTGGAAATCTAAGTGGTAAACGTGTAGACTTCTCAGCACGTACAGTGATCAGCCCTGACCCCAACCTTAGCATAGATGAGGTTGGGGTGCCGGTAGATGTAGCGAAGATACTAACCGTTCCGGAGAAGGTTACACAGTGGAATATTGAGGAGATGCGTAAACTCGTGATAAATGGTCCGGAGAAATGGCCAGGTGCAAACTATGTTATAAGGCCGGACGGTAGAAAGATCAATCTTAAATACGTTGATCGTAAAGCACTGGCTGAAACACTGGCACCTGGACATATTGTTGAGAGGCATTTGAAGGATGGAGATATAGTATTGTTTAACCGTCAGCCAAGTCTGCATAGGATATCTATTATGGCCCATGTAGCACGTGTATTACCATATAAGACTTTTAGACTAAACCTACTAGTGTGTCCACCATATAATGCAGACTTCGATGGAGACGAGATGAATCTACATGTACCACAGAGTGAGGAGGCCCGCGCGGAGGCTAGACTACTGTTACTGGTTGAGAAACATATTCTGACGCCTAGATATGGTGCCCCGATCATAGGTGGTTTGCAGGACTATATTAGTGGAGCCTTCCTACTAACAGCCAAATCAACACTACTAACCCGTGACGACGTCATAGAATTACTGGGTGTAGCCGGGTATGGTGGCGAGTTCCCGGAGCCGGCTATTTTAAAGCCCGGCCCCTACTGGACTGGTAAACAGCTTGTAGGTTTATTCCTACCGGAAGACTTTAACTTCAAGAAGCTGGCTAAGATAGGTGGAACACCAGCTCTACGCTGTATAGATGAAGACTGCCCACATGATAGCCTAGTTGTAGTTAAGAAGGGTGTATTCCTCGAGGGCGTTCTAGATAAGGCCAGTATTGGTGCTGAACAACCTGAGAGCCTACTACACTGGCTTGTAAAGGAGTATGGTGAGGATATTGCTAGGCTATTCCTAGACCGTGTATACAGGATGTTCCTAAGATTCGCAGAGAAATACGGCTTCACAATGGGATACACACATCTATTGGTACCAAGGAAAGCTAAGGAGAGGATTAGGGAGATCATCGAGGAGAAGAAGAAGGAAGTCTACGATCTGATCGAGAAGTATAGGAGGAGGGAGCTCGAACCCCGCCCGGGTAGAACACTTGAAGAAACACTTGAGGATGAGATCATAAACCTATTATCGAAGAAGCTACTGGACGATGTAGCTGATGTGATAACACCATACTTCCCAATGACAAACCCGGTGATAATAATGGCTCGAACAGGTGCACGTGGAAACCCCGTAAACCTGACACAGATGGCTGCACTACTCGGACAGCAAACCATCCGTGGGCGTAGGATAACGCGTGGATACCATAAGAGGACACTACCACACTTCAAACAGGGTGATCTTGGCCCGGAGGCCCGTGGATTCATAAGCCATGGATTTGTAGATGGATTGAACCCTATCGAGGTATTCTTCCATGCAGCAGCTGGACGTGAGGGGTTAACCGATACAGCTGTTCGTACGAGTCAGAGTGGATATATGCAGAGGAGGCTTATCAATGCATTACAGGATCTAAGGGTTGAATATGATGGAACCGTTCGTCTACCAACAGGGGAGATCGTCCAGTTCCTATATAGTGAGGATGGAGTTGATCCTATGAAGAGTGATCATGGTGAATCGGTTAAGGTTAAACGTGTAATTGAAAGGGTTATAGGGTGGAGGCTATGAAGAACCGTATAAGATCACTAAAACGGTTGAAGAGCATACTCGAAGCGGAGCTCAAGGGTAAGGTTAGTCGTAGAGTCTATGAGGATACGTTGAACGAACTCATAGATGTATATAAGAAGAATGGATTATATGAGGATGAAGTAAGAGAGATCATTAGACAGATCATTGAGAGATATAATCTAAGCATGGTTGACCCAGGCGAACCGGTTGGAACTGTTGCAGCCCAGAGCATCGGTGAGCCATCAACACAGATGACACTACGTACATTCCACTACGCGGGCCTCCGTGAATACAATGTAACTCTAGGTCTTCCAAGGATTATAGAGATCGTTGATGCACGTAAGAAGCCTAGCACACCTATTATGGAGATATATCTTGACAAGGAGCATAGAGGTTCTGAGGAAAAGGCTAGAGAGGTTGCCCGTAGGA
>JALVIT010000110.1:0-26539 GCA_027028545.1 Desulfurococcales archaeon | reverse complement strand
TAGGATTGAGATGACCACTGTTGAGAATATTGCTTTAGAGATAGATATATCGCCGTTCGAAGGCGCTGTTATAAGGCTTGATCCGGAGATGTTGGCGGATAAGGGCGTTAGTGTTGACGATGTTGTTAAAGCCCTCGAAAAACTACGTGTTGGTAAAGTATATGTTGATCCCGAGGAGCCATACACTGTCCGTATTGAGCTTAGACCGGAGAAGACTGATTATACGAAGATCGAGAGGATTCGTTCAAAGATAAGATCTACTATGATTAAGGGTATTAAAGGGATCAGGAAGATCATTATCCAGAAGCGTGGAGACGAATACGTATTAATCGCTGAGGGTAGCAATCTTGAAGAGGTTTTAAACGTTAAAGGAGTCGATCACAGAAGGATTTATACAAACAATATAGCCGAGATCGAAAAAATACTTGGAATAGAAGCAGCCCGTCAAGCGATAATTAAAGAAATAAGAAACGTATTAGAGGATCAGGGTCTAGATGTTGATATTAGACACGTAATGCTCCTAGCAGACATAATGACATGGACTGGAAGGGTTAGACAGGTCGGTAGGATGGGTATTAGCGGTGAGAAGCCAAGCGTATTAGCCCGTGCAGCCTTCGAGATGACCGTTCAGAAGCTGGCGGAGGCATCAGTTATAGGAGAGATCGATCCATTGCCCGGTGTTACTGAGAGCGTTATAATAGGACAACCGATTCCTGTAGGGACTGGGATGGTAGATATATATATGACTTTTACTAAACCTAGAGAGGAAGAAGAAGTGGAGGAGGTAGTGCTCGAAAAGAGTGGTAGTGGAGAGAAGGGTGAGGAGTAATGGTTTCACAGGTAGACTTCATACGTGCACTACAAATGGCTATCAAGACCGGAAACGTGGTTCTGGGTTCTAAGAGGACTAAGAAGCTTGTATTACATGGTAAGGCTAAACTAGTAGTATTGGCAGCTAACGCGCCGCCGGAGGTTAAGAGGGATATAGAATACTATGCTAAACTATCCGGTATACCCGTCTATAGGTTCAACGGTACAAATATGGAGCTAGGAACATTAGCGGGTAAACCATTTAGTGTAGCTGCACTAGCAATAATTGATCCCGGACAATCAAATATTTTAGAACTCGTAGAGGAGGGTTGAATAGGTTTTGAGTAAGAGGAATAGGAGGACAATAAAGATAACCCCCGAAGAATTCAGCTACATGGCTTTACTACACGAATTAACAAATGTAACTGTTAGAGACTGCATAGTTGATAACGACTACGACCGTGTAATCTTCCTAGTAAACCCGGACGAGGTTGGGAGAGCTGTAGGACCGCGTGGAGTAAATGTTCAGAGACTACGTAAAACCATTGGTAGGAACATAGAGATCGTTGGATATAGTGATGAATTAGAGGAACAAGTTAAACTAGCACTAGCACCAGTCCGTGTTAAAGAGGTTAGACTAGTCAAGCATCCAACCGGTAAGAAGATCGTCTATGTAAGCGTTGACCCTAAGGATAAAGCTATGGCTATCGGTAGGAATGGTAGAAACGTTGCCCGTGCGAGGATCATTTTGAAGAGATACTTCGATGTAGACTCAGTGATAATAGCTTAGGGGTAAATATAAAAGTTTAAGACCCCCGTAAAGGGATTTATACTGGGAGAATAAGGTATAGTCTGGGTGCTGGATAGAAATGGCTGGTAAGAAGGCTCCAAACGGGTTATTCGCGGCTAGGAAGCTTAGGAGGAAGAGGCTTAAGTTTAGATGGAGTCAGAGAGAATTTAAGATCAAGATGCTTGGATTGAAGAGAAAGCACGACCCATTGGAAGGAGCACCTATGGCTCGTGGAATAGTTTTGGAGAAGGTTGGCGTTGAAGCTCGTCAGCCAAACTCTGCCGTCCGTAAATGTGTCCGCGTACAGCTAGCTAAGAATGGTAAGGTTGTCACAGCCTTCGTCCCCTTCGATGGAGGGCTTAACTATATCGAGGAGCACGATGAGGTTTTGATCGAGGGTATAGGTGGTCCACGCGGTAGATCGATGGGTGATATACCCGGTGTACGCTACAAGGTTATAGCTGTTAACGGTGTATCGTTGAAAGCTCTATATCTAGGTAAGAAGCAGAAGCCTATACGTTGAGGATTTTATAGAGGGCATAAAAGAGACCCCTACTCATACTCGTCTAGTCCAGATGGATAGTCCTCTCCGATCTCTTCATCGTATTCACCCTCTTCCTCAGTATATCTATATTCTGGGAATTCAAAATCTATATTCATCAACTCCTCCTGTTCATCTACAAGCTCCCTCTTAACATATATTGGTCTATTCGTTAATACTGCCAGAAATATCGCATGGCTTGGGACCATCTTCCTCTTAACGATCAACCCATTATCATTAAATATTGCTGTAGCACTGTAAACACCCGTATTATGGTCTAGATGGTCAATAACTATTTTCTCAAGGTTCCTACCCAGGATATGTCTAACCTCCGGCATACTTAATAATACATCCACTATCCTCTCACGATCATCATCGATCACTTCGCCATTCATCCTCTTCAAAGCCAATACTATGTCGAAGGGAACCCTTTCAAGGATAAACTCCCTACCATCTTCGAGTCTGCACACGATACGTGTGATGAATAGGTTTTCGTATCCGATCTCTCCATATACTTCTAGAACCCGTATCAAATCCCCACTACTCAATACTTTTCATCCCCGGCGATATATGGGACTAGTATAAACCCTTTATATAACAGCCCTAATTAGTTTTTATTCTACCATACACCGTGTTTTATAATAGTAAATGTTTTAAAGGGAGGAATATAATCTCTACACTCCTAGTTGAAGACTATATAAAAGGTTTATCCATGGTGTATAGGGTTGGCTGAGGAGAAGGGTGTTATTGTAGAGGTTAGAGAGATTAAATTATTTGGTAAGTGGAGTTATGACGGCATAGTTGTTAGGGATCCAGGCCTTAAACGATACATTTGTCTACGTCCAGTATTCCTACCCCATACTGGTGGAAGACATGCTCGTAGAAGATTTGGTAAGGCCGAGGTACCCATCGTTGAGAGACTTATCAACAAGATCATGCGTCCCGGTAGGAATATGGGTAAGAAGCATCTAGCATATAATATTGTGAAGAAGGCTTTCGACCTAATATATCTCAAAACAGGTGAGAACCCTATACAGGTCCTAGTTAGAGCTATTGAGAACGCCGCACCCCGAGAGGAGACTACTAGGATCATGTATGGTGGTATAGTATATCATGTAGCAGTCGATATCTCACCACAGCGTAGGGTTGACCTAGCGTTAAAGCATTTAACAGAGGGTGCTAGAAGTAAAGCCTTCAACAACCCGATGCCTATAGAGGAGGCTTTAGCCGAGGAGCTTATAGCTGCCGCAAACAATGATCCGAGGAGCTACGCGATACAGAGGAAGGAGGAGATCGAGCGTATAGCGTTAAGCAGTAGGTAGAGTATCCATAATATATCATTTTAAAGCCTTTCATCCTTCTTCTATATCTACAATTAATTTTATAAGTAAGTATCAAGGATTAATCATTATCAGCTACCATATAGTGGAAGGGTAGGATTTGGCTTTAGATAGTGGAGGTGTAGAGAATGAGTTCAAAGTCCAAACCACATCTAAACCTAGTGGTAATCGGACACGTAGACCATGGTAAGAGCACACTGGTAGGACACATCCTATACCGACTAGGACTAGTGGATCAGAAAACCCTGCAGACACTAGAGGAGGAGGCTAAGAAGAAGGGTAAGGAGAGCTTCAAATTCGCATGGCTACTAGACAGGCTTAAGGAGGAGCGTGAGCGTGGAGTAACGATAGCGTTAACCTATCTAAAATTCGAGACTAGGAAATACTTCTTCACAATCATCGATGCACCGGGTCACAGAGACTTCATCAAGAACATGATCACTGGGACAAGCCAGGCCGATGCAGCAGTTCTAGTAGTTAGTGCTCGTAAGGGTGAGTTTGAGGCTGGTATGAGCCCTGAGGGTCAGACACGTGAACATGCAATCCTAGCGAAGACTATGGGTATCAACCAGTTAATTGTTGCTGTGAATAAGATGGATGCAACAGATCCTCCGTGGAGTAAGGAGAGGTATGAGCAGATCAAGAAGATCCTTGGAAAGTTCCTCAAGAGCCTAGGCTATGATATAAGTAAGATACCATTCATACCAGTATCAGCATGGACAGGTGACAACTTGATCGAGCGCTCACCGAATATGCCATGGTATGATGGCCCAACATTTGTTGAAGCACTAGACATGCTACAGCCCCCGCCGAAACCAGTTGATAAGCCGCTGAGAATACCTATACAGGATGTATATGCTATTAGCGGTGTTGGAACGGTACCTGTCGGTAGAGTTGAGACCGGTGTGTTAAAGGTTGGCGACCGTGTAGTATTCATGCCTCCGGCAAAGGTTGGTGAGGTTCGTAGTATAGAGACACACCATGTTAGGATTGAGAAGGCTGAGCCCGGAGACAACATAGGATTCAATGTTCGCGGTATATCTAAGAGGGATATTAAACGTGGAGATGTAGCAGGACACCTAACGCATCCACCAACTGTTGCTGAGGAGTTTAAAGCCCGTATATTCGTCCTATGGCATCCAACGGCGATCACCGTTGGATACACACCGGTTGTACACGTACATACAGCTAGTGTAGCGTCAAGGATCATTGAGATAGAGGCTAAGCTAGATCCAAGAACCGGTAAGGTGTTAGAGAAGAACCCCAAGTTCCTAAAGGCTGGAGATGCTGCGATAGTAAGGTTTAAGCCTATAAAGCCCCTAGTAATCGAGAAGTATAGCGACTTCCCACAGCTCGGAAGATTCGCTATGAGGGATATGGGTAAGACGATCGGTATAGGAGTAGTCGTTGATGTAAAGCCCATGAAAATAGAGATCAAAGCTAAGTAGAGAGGATAAGAACAATCGGCAATCCCCACTAAAAGATTTTTATTTTTCTAACCCTACAACCCCTCCTCAACTAATGGATAGATAAGAATTAAATAGGTGTATAATTCTAGTATAATGGGAATAGAGGGTTTAGAATATAAGGAGCTACATAGGTGTTTAGACGATGTCTTCGCCGAGGATGGTTAAATTAAAGATCTGGAGCACGAACATAGATGTGTTAAATGAGTTTATTAGTAGGATCGTTGAGGTTGTACGTAAGACCGGTGTAAGAATGGCTGGACCAATACCACTACCCACCAAGAGACTAGTCGTTAGAACACTAAAACTACCACACGGCGAGGGTAAGAAGAAGTGGGAGAAGTGGGAGATGAAGATCCATAAGAGACTAGTATACATAGCAGCAGATGAAAGAGTTATGAAACAACTAATACGCATACGCGTACCACCAGAGATCTGGATGGAGATAGAACTATAAACACCCCCCTCAGCCACACAATACCTAAACACATCTAAACCATCCTAAAACAAACACCCCCGCAACAAACCACTCCCTACACGGAAACAATATATCCCAGCATAACCAAGAATAAAGAATAGAAGAGCCGGGGTGCCCGAGCGGACCAAGGGGCTGGCCTGGAGAGCCAGTGCCCCGTAAGGGGCGCGCGGGTTCGAATCCCGCCCCCGGCGTCGATTCTTTGTGTTAGATAGTGTTGTTTCTTTGCAGGATTCCGTTCCACAAGATTTATCAATCAATGACAAAATACTGATTATCATAGTTTAGGTTTTGAGGGGTGTATAGGGTTGAAGCTGTCGTGGCAGGTTATAGTGTCTATTATCGTGATTGTTGGACTCCTTATAGGGTTGGTCTATTTAGCGTTTAACTATATAGCGTTGAAGAATAGGGTTGATACTGTTGAGAATAGTCTGCTGACTCTTTCGAGCCTTATGGTTGGAGATATTTCTAGGGGTATGATCCCGGTTTTAGAATCCCTAAGATCTATGAGGATTAATGAATCAGTCTTCCTCTCCACAAATTTATCTATGGCGGCTAATAAGACCCTATGCAAACTCCTCCTAATTCAGAAGGACTTGGCCGCGATGAAGCGATCCATATTCGACACCTATACGGTGCTATCCATACTATCAACTATGAAGAGGGATAACCGGGTAGTTGAGGGAACTAAGAAGATACTAAATGAGCTGTCAAACATTATTGGTGGAATAATCAATGATATATCAATGCTATACTCACAATATAATGTTAAAATGTACATTATAGGGAGGGGAAACTATACACAGAACACTATTAATATGTTGAATAATAGGATTAAACAGGCGATAAACAGTTTAAATATGAAGATCAAAAACATAGGTATACTGATAAACACTATGCATAAAATGGGACAGTTAGGAATGATCATTGGGACCGGACGATACGATCCATTAATAGATGAAATAGTTAATGATTTGAAGAACTATGAAAACATCGTAGGTATACAGCCTGGAGGCGGAATAGTTCACAATCCATAGCTAGGGGATTATATAAGGTATTGTCAGGAGGGGCGAAAACATTCATCCCCTAATTCCTTTAGGGTCTATCCTAAAACGCTTCATCACACTATTTTATGAGTTACCACTTAAGGTTAGATATATGTTTCTATAATCCCTCTCTGTTTCTGGGTGGGATAAGCTTATAATAGGAGATTTTTATGGTATTGTTAGAGGTTTTAGAGGTAATATATAGAGAATCGTATGGTGGAGGGATGCCGGGGATTTGAGTAGTCGGACATATAGGTTTATTGTGCGTATAGCTGGGACGGATATTGATGGTAGCTTGAAGACTGTGTATGGATTGGCTGAGATTAAGGGTGTTGGGGTTAATCTAGCCTACGCCATATGTAGGAGGCTGGGTATAAACCCCGATATGAGGATTGGTTATTTAACGGATGAGGAGATTAAAAGGATCGAGGACTTCCTAGCAAAACCCCTAGAATACGGTATACCATCATGGATGGTTAACCGGAGGAAGGACTACGAGACCGGTAGGGATATGCATTTAATAGGTTCAGAGCTAATCTTCTACGTTAAACAGGATATTGAGAGGGAGAAGAAGATTAAGAGTTGGCGCGGTATAAGACACATGTTCGGGTTAAAGGTCCGTGGACAGAGGACGCGTACAACGGGTAGACTCGGATTAACAGTTGGCGTTAGGAAGAAGAGGAGGTAGATTCCTATGGGTGATCCCAGGAAACCCCGTAAGAAGTGGATGAGCCCAGCCCATCCATGGCGTAAGGAGAGACTCATAGAGGAGTTGAAGCTCGTCGGAGAATACGGGTTGAGGAATAAGAGGGAGCTATGGATAGCACAGATGATCATACGTAAGTTTAGACACCACGCCAGATCACTACTAGCCGCTCCAAAGGAGATACGTGAAGAGGCTGAGAAGGCTCTACTGAGGAAGCTCTACAAGATGGGCCTACTCCCAGAGAATGCAACACTAGACGATATCCTAAGACTATCCGTCCAGGACTTATTGGAGCGTAGGCTTCAGACAATAGTTTATCGTAAGGGGTTGGCTCGAACTATTTACCAGGCTAGACAATTAATAGTTCATGGACACATAGCTATTGGGGGTAGGAGGGTTACATCGCCCGGATACCTTGTTTCACGTGAAGAGGAGGATCTAGTGGATTATGCACCTACAAGCCCCTTCAAGCTAAAGGTTCAGGAGGAGGTGGCTGAGTAGATATGGCTTTCATGGGTAGGGAGCTTAAATGGGGTGTAGCCCACATATATAGTAGTCTGAACAACACCATAATACATATAACAGATCTAACAGGTGCTGAAACAGTTAGCCGTTGGAGCGGTGGAATGGTTGTTAAAGCTGATCGTGAGAAGCCAAGCCCCTACGCTGCAATGCTAGCTGCCAGTAGAGCGGCTATGGAGGCTATGGATAAGGGTATAACAGCACTACATATCAAGGTTCGAGCACCCGGTGGCCATGGACCTAAAACCCCTGGTCCCGGTGCACAGGCTGCTATACGTGCACTAGCCCGTGCAGGATTCATTATTGGCAGGATCGAGGATGTAACACCCATACCCCACGACACCACTCGTAGACCGGGTGGTCGTAGGGGTAGGAGGGTATAACACCTCTATTTATTGGTGGTTGTTTTGGAGATTAACGTTTTGGAGAAGGATAGGTTAAGGATTCGACTACATATCAAGGATATACCCCTCCACATCCTAAACTCTATTAGGAGGGCTGCTATAGCTGAAGTACCAACTATGGCTGTAGACTCAGTCGTTATAACTAGTAATACGAGCGTCCTCTACGATGAATACCTAGCCCATAGGTTAGCAATGGTACCATTAACTAGTGAGGAGGCATTGGAAAAATATAATCCTCCAGAGGTATGCCGTGAAGCCGGTGAGAGGGGTCTTTTCACAGAGGATTGCTTCGTAAAACTAGAGCTTGAGGGTGTCGGTGAACCCGGTAAGATAACCACGCTGTACAGCGGGGATCTAAAGACAAGTGATCCAGATGTCCGACCAGTATATGATCGGATACCCATAGCAGTATTAACCGGAACCGTAACCCATATACCGGGTAGGGGTGAGGTTGTTAATAGGCAGGAGATAAGGCTTGAAGCCTACGCTAGACTCGGTAGGGGTAAGGAGCATGCTAAGTGGAGCCCTGTATCCGTTGCAGCACATAAGTACATAGCTGATATATTTATTGATCAGGGTAAATGTGTTGGTGAAGAGTGTAGAGCATGTGTTGAAGCATGTCCTAAGGGTGTGTTAGCCTTTGAGGATGGACGTGTAAGGGTTGTTGAGGACAAGATCTTTGACTGTTCTCTATGCCGTGAATGTGAACTAGCCTGCCCAGTTAATGCTATAAGGGTTAGATGGAGGGATAACGAATATATTTTAACTATTGAATCGACAGGTGTTTTATCCCCTAAGAGAATACTTATAGAGGCATCTAAGATAATTGATAAGAAGCTTGAAGTATTCCTAGAAGAATTGAGGAGGCTGGGTGTTGTAGAGTGAAGAGGACTGGTCCAACAAATATAGTTTTACGTAAGACTATTAGGGAGTTGAGGAAGATAGGTAGGGAGAATAAGGCAGCTATATGGCTTAGAATAGCTGAAGAGCTTGAAAAACCTAGGAGGGGGAGGAGGGCGGTCAATATTAGCAGGATAAATAGGTATACATCGGATGGAGACGTCGTAGTTGTTCCGGGGAAGGTTCTGGGGGCTGGAGTGTTGGATCATAGTGTTACGGTTGCAGCAATAGGTTTTACAGCTAAGGCTTTGGAGAAGATCCGTGCTAGCGGTGGTAGAGCTATACACGTACTTGAACTGGCTCGAAGCAATCCTAGGGGATCTAATGTGAAGATTATAGGGTGAGGGGTATGAGTGGGGAGAACGTATTATATGTTGATGCAGCTAATCAGATACTTGGTAGATTAGCCAGTATTATAGCTAAGAAGCTATTGGAGGGTAAGAGGGTTATAGTTGTTAATGCTGAGAAGGCTGTGGTTAGTGGTGAGAGGCTTAGAGTGATCCAGGGATATAAGCTTGTTGAAGGTGTTAAAACACACTACAACCCATATAAACAGGGTATTCGTAGGCCAAGATCCCCACACAACATATTGAAGAGAACTGTTAGAGGTATGCTACCAATGGATAAACCTAGGGGTAGGGCAGCATATAAGAGGCTCAGAGTATACAACGGCATACCTCCAGAGCTAGCTGGTAAGGAGTTTATAAGGTTTAAAGAAGCAGATGCATCCCGTCTAGGCCATAAATATGTTTTATTAGGTGAGATAGCTAAATCCCTTGGATGGAAGGGTGTTGTAGGATGAGTAAAAACCAGGTTGTCGAGAAGGGTAAGATCATCATAGCTACCGGTAAGAGGAAGACGAGTATCGCGAGGGCAGTTATCAAACCCGGTAAGGGGAGGATCTGGATAAACGGGGTCCCATTAGAGATATGGCCCATAGAGCTGGCTAAACTTAAAATGTATGAACCACTAGTCCTGGTCGGAAACCTATGGAAGAGGGTTGATATATGGATTAACGTTAGGGGTGGAGGCGTTATGAGCCAGGCAGATGCTGTTAGGATAGCGCTAGCCCGTGGACTATTAGCCTATGTTGATAATAATGAGGAGTTGAAGAAGGTTCTGACAGAATATGATAGATACATGTTGAGCGGAGACCCACGTAGAACTGAGCCCGAAAAGTGGGGTAGATACTCCGCTCGTAGGAGGTGGCAGAAGAGCTATAGGTGAACGAGCCATGATGTTTCCAGTAAGATGTTTTACATGCGGTGCACCCATAGGTCATTTATGGGAGGAGTATATTAAGAGGGTTAGAGCCGGTGAGGATCCGGGTAAGGTTTTAGACGATCTAGGGGTTAAAAGGTATTGTTGCCGTAGAATGTTTCTATCCCATGCAGATATAGTTTATGAAATATTAAACTTCCCCAAAGTATCCTAGAACTATTAAGGGGTGCATATGTATGAGTGAACAGGAGAAGGGTAAACAGACACAGGAGAAGCCGGCTATAGAATTATTAATACCGATAGATAAGTATCTAGCAGCTGGAGTACATATAGGTACGCATATTTGCACAAAGTTTATGGAGCCCTTTGTATACCGTGTTAGAAACGACGGATTATACATACTTGATATTAGGAAGATCGATGAGAGGATAAAGATCGCTGCAAAGTTCCTAGCTAGATATGAATCATCAAAGATCGCTGCGGTTTCGGTTAGGAGGTATGGACAGGTTCCAGTATCTAAGTTCTGCCAGTATATAGGGTGTAAATCCTTCATAGGTAGGTTCATGCCTGGAACCTTTACGAATCCAAGCCTTAAATGGTATTTCGAACCAGACGTTGTAGTTATAACTGATCCTAGAGCTGATTCACAAGCGCTGCATGAAGCTGCTGAGATAGGTATTCCGATAGTGGCATTAGCCGATACTGATAATAGGATCGACTACATAGACCTTGTTATACCATGTAATAATAAGGGTAGGAAGAGCCTAGCATTAATATATTGGCTATTGACTAGACAGATCCTTAGGGAGAAGGGGATATTAGCGCCCGACGCCGATCTAGCCGAACCACCATCGGAGTTCGAGGTTAAACTTAGGAGGTGAACATATTTTTGACCGTTAAATATAGTGATCGATACCCCGTCGTAGCGGGTTATTTCTACCCAGCTGAACCAGACGAGTTGAAGAAGCTTATCGAAAAATCCTTCCTACACAATATCGGACCGGGTAAGCTTCCAACCCTATCCTCTGAGAGGAGGAGGGAGTCTCTAGGATACGTATCACCCCATGCAGGATACATTTATAGTGGACCAGTAGCAGCCCATGTATACTATAGGTTAGCCGGGGAGGGAGCTCCTGAGACGATAATACTTCTAGGAACTAATCATACTGGCCTCGGGGCGCTTGTATCAGTCTATCCGGGGGGTAAATGGTTCACCCCTCTAGGCAGCCTCGAGGTCGACTCCGAGCTGGCGAGGGATATCGCTAATAATAGTAAGTTTGCGGAGCTAGATGTTCTAGCCCATGCAGAGGAGCACTCGATCGAGGTCCAGCTACCCTTCATCCAATACATTTACGGTGATAGGGTTAAGATAGTTCCAATAGCTGTAGGACTACATACACCTGAGATAGCCGAGGATCTAGCCCATGCTATAGCAGGTGCGTCGATGAATAAAGACATAGTATTAATTGCTAGTAGTGATTTCAACCACTACGATCCATACGATGTAACAGTTGAGAAGGATATGAAGGCTATAGACCGGATACTACAACTAGATACCGACGGATTCTACAAGACACTGTTAGAGGAGAATATAAGTGTATGTGGACCCGGAGCAATAATGACATTAATGGAGTATACTAAGCTAGTAGGCGGCGATAAGGGGGTGGCGGAACTACTGAAACATGCTACAAGCGGTGATACCGGTGGTCCTAGGGATTCTGTGGTGGGATATGCAGCTATAAGATTCTATACGAAGGACTAGATCATGTAGGACAATATTACCAATATTTAATTTAAACTGTATAGTGTGATCTATAGTGGATCCTCTAATAGGTAATAGAAAGCTTGAACACTTAAGGATAGTTTATAGTGAGGATGTAGCATTTCCGGATCTATGTGATAAACTATATAGTGGGATTAAGCTAATACATCAGGGTCTTCCAAGGCTGGATTACAAAGATATCGATCTATCAATAGAGTTCCTAGGCTATAACCTATCAGCACCGATAATGATCACCGGGATGACCGGTGGACACAGCGATCTAATAAAGATCAATGAATCACTGGCTAAGATAGCTGAGAAATATAGGATCGCTATAGGTGTTGGGAGTCAGAGACCGATCCTGGTAAAACCTGGTGATAAGGATGTATTAGAGTCTTATAGAGTTGTCCGTAGGAATGCTAGAAATGTCCCAGTCATAGGGAATATTGGGGCAAATACATTACAGGATTATAGTATTGATGAAATAGTTAGACTAGTTGATATGATCGATGCGGACGCATTAGCCATACATCTAAACCCCGGTCAGGAGGTTATACAGCCCGAAGGCGATACTAGGTTCGGAGACGTAATACTAGATAAGATCGGCGAATTACTGGACAAGATAAATGTTCCAATCATAGTTAAGGAGGTTGGAAACGGTTTATCTATGGAGACCGTAAAACATTTCCGATCAATAGGTGTAAGATATTTTGATGTAGCTGGAGCATGCGGCACAAACTGGATACTTGTCGAGAAGTATAGGAGTAGTGATAAGTTGAAGAAGAAGGTAGCGGATCGATTAGCCGATTGGGGTATACCGACACCGCTATCAGTGATAGAGGCTCGATATAGTGCACCGGATTCATTCATCATAGCCAGCGGTGGTGTATGGGATGGTGTTAGAGCTGCCAAAAATATTATATTAGGAGCGAACATGGTTGGATTCGCCCGCTCAATACTTATCAAGCTTATTGAAGGATTCGATAAGGCTACGGAATACGTTGAATCATTCATCGATGAACTTAGAACTACGATGTTCCTAATAGGCGCTGATAGTATAAAGAGCCTCCATAGTAAGCCAGTTGTATTATCCGGAGATATTAGATTATACATGGTTCAGAGAGGAATAGATCCGGAGGTATATGAGAGAATTAGGAAGGGTTTAGAGGCTTGAATAGTAGAGAAATATATTCCTTCCCAGAAGTCTACGTTGAGGATATAGAGTCTGATAAATACATAGTCCTACTAAATGGAGAATACATATTAACAAGCGATAAGGAGAAGATCTCTGCCTCCAGTAGGAGGTATGGACACATACTATATGAGAATGTTGTCGAGAAAGCAATAGATCTAACAACACCACTAATAACTAGAGAGGTTATCGTTATACCCCATTATACTGGTGAAGAATATATGAAGGCATACATCATACCAAGGAATACTAAGCCATGCCTGATAGAGGTTAAAGGATACTCACCATACGTATTCGTAGATGAACTGGATGAAGTTGATGAAAAGAGTAAAATAGCATATATAGTAACTGGTAAAAATGAGGTAAGAACAATACGCTCCCCATGTAGAGGTGTAGTAGTCCTGGTTGTTAATTTTCCATGGGAAAAGCCCGAGAGATACATTATAGTGGTTGTGGGGAGGGATGAGCTTAGAGAAATCACTATTAGAAAGGATACATGAGGTTGGATATAAACACGCATTGTTAAACGCGGTGAAACATAAGGGTAAGGCATCACTACAAGCGGTTATGTCGAAGATAATGGCTGAAATACCTGAGGCCCGTAGACATGCTAGAGATGTAGTAGATATTGTGAGGGGGATTATCGAGGAGGTTAATAAGCTATCACTAGATGAACAACTTGGGATTATAAAGAGGAATTGGCCCGAACTATTGGAGGAGAGGAAGAGGGTTGAGGAGGAGAAAAAGCTCCCACCATTACCAAATGCTGTAATGGGTAAAGTTGTTACACGTTTTGCTCCAAATCCGGACTATACTATACATCTTGGTAATGCCCGTCCAGCACTGCTTAGCTACTGGTATGCTAGAGACTATAAGGGTAGGATGATCCTTAGATTCGAAGACACTGATCCTAGGACTAAAGCACCCTTTCCGGAGGCATACGATCGTATCAAGGAGGATCTTAGATGGCTAGGTATACGGTGGGATGAAGAATATATTCAGAGCCTACGCCTACCAATATTCTATGGTGTATTAAGAGAATTGATCAAACGAGGCGGTGCATATGTCGATAAGTGTCCTCCGGAAGAGTTTAGGAAATACCGTGATCAGGGCAGGGCTTGTCCGCATAGAGATTTACCCATTGAAACTCATCTAGAGGAGTTCGATAAAATACTTGAAGGATATTATGGTGAGGGTGAAGCAGTTATACGTGTCAAAACAGATCTAAAATATCCCGATCCAAGTACTCGAGACTGGGTTGCAGCGAGAATAATCGATACATCCAAAACACCCCATCCAGTCGTCGGTGAAAAATATATCCTATGGCCAACATATAATCTCGCAGCAGCCGTAGATGACCATATAATGGGTATAACCCATATCCTAAGAGCGAAGGAGCATGTATCCAACACTATTAAACAAAAATTCCTATACGATCATATGGGCTGGAAATATCCCGAAACAATACATTTCGGTAGATTAAGCCTTGAAGGGGTAATGCTTAGTAAGAGTAGGATGAGGAGGAAGATCATTGAAGGCTATGAACCATACATAGATATAAGATTCGGGACATTATCAGCATTAAGGAGAAGGGGTATAGTTCCAGAAACAATTCACCAGATAATACTTGATGTTGGAACGAATCCCATAGATGCATATATAAGCTATAAGAATCTCGCCGCAATTAATCGTAGAATAATCGATCCCATAGCTCCTAGATATATGTTCGTAAAGGATCCGGTCCTCGTGAAAATAACTGGTTTACTGGAGAAACACGTGATAAGGATAACTAGGAATCCATCAAAGAATATACACGAGGAATATATTGTTGAGGGACCCGTAGCATACGTGTATATTTCATCGAGCGATCTTAAACGCTTCATCGATAAGGGGATGATTAGATTAATGGAGTTAGCCAATATAGAATGCACCGATCTAGCCATCGAGAACGGTAAACCCGTGGTTACAGCAAAATATATTGATAACGATGTTAAAACAGCTAGAAGACATAAACTCCCAATAATACAATGGGTTAAACATGATGATTATATTCCGATCAAGGTGTTGAAACCCTATGGTGAGGAGATAAACATTGAACATGGATATGCTGAAAGAAAGCTTCTAGACATAGATGATGGCTCAATAATACAGTTCTATAGATACGGCTTCGTACGGATAGAGAAGACACAATATGATATATATGCTATATTTTCACACGATTAGACTATAACCAATACATATCAATATTAATCACTTTATACAACGGCTTCTATAGTTTTTTCAAGAAGCAATTCATCTCTATGAATAAACTATTTCGTGTATTTCCTCTGAACTATTTTCTTAAAATCCCTTCTATAACGATTTATTTATCTAAACGTTTGATACCCCTAATAAGCATAGCAAAATTTACCCTAGTCCCCGTCTTCCTAACTCTCTCCTCAATATTGCCTGGTTCAACATGATAAGTTTATTAAGTATCAGGGGTGATACTTAGTATCGGGGGTGATACTTATGTTGTTCGATCCTAGGCCTAAGACTCGACGTGAAGAACTTTATGATAGGGAGCCAGAGCTGAGAGCTCTAGATGAATTTGCTAAGAAAGGATCGCCAATATTGGTTATGCTTGGTATTAGGAGGATAGGTAAGACTTCTATACTTAAAGTATTCCTTAATGAGGCAAATCTACCTCATATTTATATCGATTCTAGACTCTTTGAAGAGCATGGATTTAGAAAAGATCTATTGTATAAGGTGCTTTCCGATGGGCTTAACAAGCTAAGGAGTAGATGGACCTCTATCCTTAAGTACTTTAAAGTATTAGAGGGTGTAGAGATAGGTGTTGCTACTATTAGGTTCAATTGGAGAGAGAAATCATTATCCATATTAGATATATTTGCGAAGCTAGATGAATGGGCTAGCGATAATAGTGAAACGGTTATCATTGCTATTGATGAAGCACAGTTATTAAGGTATCTGAAAGGAGGTAAAGGCAGGATAGACTTCACAAAAATAATGTCCTACTCCTACGACAACCTCAGAAACCTAAAGTTTATCGTAACAGGCTCAGAGATAGGCATACTCAAAGATTTCCTAGGCTTCAATAACCCAAATAGCCCTCTCTATGGAAGAGTTAGAGATGAGCTTATCATAACTAGGTTCAACAGAGATGAATCCATAGATTTCCTCGAAAAAGGCTTCAATGAATGCGGTATCAGACCCCCATACAACATTATTGATGAGATCGTTGATAAGGTTGATGGTATACCAGGATGGCTAACATACTTTGGCTATAGGTACTGTAGAAAACCTAGCCCCGAGATAGTTAGAGAGGTATTCAATGAAGCGAAAATAATAGCATTAAATGAAATAAGAAAACTATCCTCAAAATATTACATCCATGCCTTAAAAGCCATCTCCCTAGGCTATAAGCGGTGGAAGGGTATTAAGCAAACTATTGAACTATGGATGAATCATCCATTAACCAATGCACAAATATCAAGGATCCTACAAACACTCCTAAAACTAAGCTTCATAGAAAAAGAAGAAAATGAATATCGGATAATAGACCCCATAATATCCGAAGCACTAAAAGAATTATAACCGTTGGCTCGAATTATGTCTCCACGTATCAAACTGTATTTAAAAGTTCATTGTGTTTCATACTCCTTCTACCGCCTTTGGGAAATTAAATTTCGTAACCCCCAAAATATTCAAAAAATAAATACAAGCAACCGCGCTATGAAAAGCTTGAGAAACCTATCTTGTATAGAGTATAAGGGATCTGGACTAATTACATCCATAACGATCGTTAATTCATAAATCACCGGATCGATTATATAGATTGCTAATTGTTAATGTTTTGACATATTTTCTAGACTTACGGAATAGCTCCTTATCTTCAGTTACCAATACCAGATTGTTATTTAATGCAACAGCTATATAGGATGCATCATAAGTCGTTAAACCAGTTTCAAGAGCAATATTAACAACATCTTTTTCTAATCCTCTAACTCCTAGAATCTTCATGAGGGATAAGAGTCGATCAATTATTTTAACTATTTTTGATAGATCGTTCATGGTCAATGTCTTGAATAGAAAAACTTCTTTCCAGAAAGCGTTAAGTATTTCATATATTGTTAACCATTGGATATAGCCATCAATTAATACCTCTACCATATTATCCTTTATAGCCTTGATAACTGATGATGTATCAAATAGATATTTACCCATTAATCATCTCCTCGCTCGATCCTCTCGAATAGATCTAACTACTCTCTCAATATCTATTTTTTCAAGCGCCTCCTTAGCCTCACTGATCATCTTCTTCAATTGTTCAATTCTTCTACGCTTAACCTCTTCTTCCAAAGCCTGCCGGAGGAAACTAGAAATGTTGATCCCGTATCTTCTTGCTTCTTCAACAATCTCTCTTCTAACCTTTGTTGAAACAGTTACATACCTTCCCATTCATAACCACCTAATACTTACTATCTCTTAGGAAGTAATAATCCTTACTACCTATTAAATTATAAAGATCGTTTTAACAAACCTGATCGGCGATTGTATGGTTGTAGTGAAACTAATAATCAGTAATTGGTAGCCTAGATTTTGGTATTATAAATCAATTTATATAAAATTTTTCTCTAGAAATAGGTTGTATAAATAATATATTTTTCCATGTTCTGGTATGTCAATATATCCTTCAAATCGTTCTTCTATAATCTCTCCGAGGTATTTCTCAATTTTGGATTTTAATATTTTATAGAAGTCGTTTTTGAAGAATATCGTATATTTACCACGACTACATACTAGTAAACCATGGAAACCATATATTTTCTCATCTATGTAAGATAAGTATTCTTCGGGGTTCCTCTTGCCTATGAAGAGTATCCCTATAAATCCATTACCGAGTAGTTTTAATATTTTCTCTATTTTTGACTTCTCCTCTTCTAGCCTAGCCAGTTCAGATATTTTACTCAGCTCTCTATTTTTAAGCTCAAGGATGGGTATAATTACTCTATCGAGCAGGGGCTTTACCTCAGGTGGAGGGTTAAGGGTTATTTTCTTTTCCAGCTCTTTACTATCTAGTCTAACTATAATATCACGATACTTAGAATTCTGGAAATCTTTTTCGAGGATATTAATAACATTCTTATCTAGAATTTCCCTAGAAGTTTTGGCGAATTTATAGGCATAATAGCATATGAGTGAGTTCTTTAATTCATAACTTAACACATTATCCAATGCTAGCACTTCATCGAAAACTTGTTTGATGATATATGCTATTTGTTCATGATAATTCATATTTGTCGGGATAATAATCTTCACATAGCGTTGTTTCCTGAACGGTATCCGTACCTTCCTCAAAAAGCTTAGTATGAGTGATCTAACTGGTTTACCTTCAACATATATTGTTTCTACGATGATCTTATCTGGTAGTCTACGGAAAACTGAGCTAGTTTCTTCAAGATTTTCTTTAATAAAGTTAAGAGAGTTCGAATAGACTTTTTCGACCCGTCTAATATGGTGATAATGAGTTATTGATTCTATTAATTCTCTCAAAGAAAAAGCCTGTAAGAGAACCTATAATTAAGGTTAGTAAAGTTAATAGGTCAATTTCAACCATTCACCTCATGTATTAATTATCTCTTCATTTGCTTTAAGAACTTTTTATACAATGTGAAAATATTATGTTTTTGTAGGCATTCATTACATACGAATAGAATATGTTCGCCATCATCAAAAATTACACCAATGTTATCCAAGGTTATCTCTCTACCACATATATAGCATCTCTGATCCTTCAATTCTATACCATGGGATCTTATATAATCAACTACACTTTCTTGAGGAATAAAATTAAATGCTGGAATGGTCTCCTTTATTTTCTTATTAATCAAAGATTTATTGAGCAATATTACGCACCGTTTTCGTTAATCATCTAGTTTTATAGTAACGTAGTATAGTGTAATAAATATACCTTCACTTTATATCTCTTAAGCACGTCGTGTCATGATCTCATTTTTGCCTAGATATAAAGCCATGAATAGTGATCAATGTTAAATATTATGTTAAGGGTTACTTGATGAAAGATAGATTTATAAACACCGGATAAGTTATTCTAAATCAACAGATTCGACGATGGATTAGATGAGGATGAGAAGATGAGTAAGCCATTCTATGTCAAATTCGAGGTTCCAGAAGAGCTGGCTGAGAAGGTTTATGAAGCTGTTAAGAAGGCTAGAGAGACTGGTGGTAAGATTAAGAAGGGGACTAATGAGACGACTAAGGCTGTTGAGAGGGGGTTGGCTAAACTGGTCATTATAGCTGAGGATGTTGATCCACCGGAGATAGTCGCCCATCTACCCCTCCTATGTGAGGAGAAGAAGATACCATACGTATACGTACCCAGTAAGAAGAGGCTTGGGGAAGCAGCTGGTATAGAGGTTGCAGCAGCTAGTGCAGCAATACTAGACCCTGGAGAGGCTAAGGAGCTACTGGAGGATATTATTAGACAGGTTCAAGAGCTTAAAGCTAAGGCTGGAGCCTAGAAAGAACAAATATAGTTTATAGGATACTATACCTAAGCTTTTTTCAGTATTCTTACCTTCTACCACTTAGTTTACGTGCTTCCCTCTCAGTCTCTCTGAGTATTAGTATGTCTCCAAGCCTTACTGGTCCCTTCACATTCCTAGTAATTATTCTTCCCCGATCCCTCCCCTCTAGAACCCTTACACGGACCTGTGTTATCTCTCCTGTAACACCTGTTCTACCTATGATCTGTATGACTTCTGCCGGGAATCCGATCTCCTCTATAACGTTTACCTCTGGTTGTTCAACAATTATCCTATTCTTTTCTTTCTCCTCAGACATTCTCCGCACCATTAAACACTGGTTATCCCATGCCTATAAACACATTTAAACCATTTTTATAAAACTTACGATAAAGCTTAAAAGTGTAGTTAAGTGTTGTAAACCCATTGAATAAAAATGGGTTAGAGAATGTGGAGGATGATAAGGTTTGCCCCGGATAGTACACTGTGCATTCTGTGGGCGGGAAATAGAGCCTGGAACGGGTATCATGTATGTTAAAAATGATGGCACAATACTATGGTTCTGCAGCCGTAAATGCTTCAAGAACTACCTAGTGCTTAAACGCGATCCTAGGAAGTTGAAGTGGACTCTAAAATATGGCTCCCAGATGAGGTAAATACACTTTTATATAATAACCCAGTATAACATATACTAGTTGATTAAATAATCATCCGCTGGTGATCCTATTGGGTATTGAGGAGACACTCGTACTGATAAAACCAGATGGTGTCCAGCGGGGATTGATCGGAGAGATTATATCCAGGTTTGAGAGGAAGGGGTTGAGGATCAAGGCTTTAAAAATGATACTGTTTACGAGGGAGAAGGCTGAGGAGTTCTACAGTGTTCACCGTGGAAAACCCTTCTTCGAATCACTCATAAAATTCATAACATCAGCGCCAGTGGTTGCTATGGTTCTTGAGGGTGATTCGGCAATAAGTGTTGTTAGGAGGATGATCGGGCCGACGGATGGTAGGGAAGCACCACCTGGAACAATTAGAGGCGACTACTCCCTATCAATACAGGAGAACGTTGTCCATGCGAGCGATAGTCTTGAGAGTGCTCGTAGGGAGATCAGTGTTGTTTTTAGCAGGGGAGAGATCATAGATTGGTAGCTTTAAAACACCAGTCCATATAGTGGATCCTGCTTCCTCTTTATCTTAATAATCTCCTGTAGAACCATTTTCTCATCATCGCTGAGCTCATTCTTATACTTTGTAAGCCAGATCTTTGCATGCTCCCTTGGTATATCTGTATACATTATATCCCCCTCATCGACATGTCTACCTATAAGTATCCTACCACGGATACTGATCGCTACCGATTGACCCACCCTAGCCTCACTTAGGACATTATCCCTATCACGTATCTGCATTATAACTCCAAGCTTCATACCATCACTCCTCATCAATGGGTATCCGGGCTTAATCCTCCCTCCTAAAACCTCGACACCTACAATTGCTGGATTGCTTCTCCTAAAAATATATCCCGGAATTATCCTGATCTTCCCTGGTCTGATCAGTGCTTCAAGCTCTCTACGTTTCTCCTCCTCTTTAAGCCTTCTAAGCCATTCCGTGAAGTCCTCGATCAATTTATAGATTACATTATGTTTAAAGATCTTAACGTCCTCACGGATCGCTAATTCTTCAGCTTCCCTCAAAACCTTGACGTTGAAGGCTATTATAACACCATACTCCCGTCTCGAATTCTTAGTTACAATAGCCTCCAATACATCATTCTTAGATACTGGTCCAACGTCCGCCAGTCTCACCGGTATATTCTCCCTCTTCAACGCTTCAACAACTGCTTCAAGTGTTCCGAGGGTGTCAGCCTTGACCACCACTCCTACATTATCGGTCTTTATACGTATTGATTCAACCTCCTCCTGAACCCTCTTAATATATTCATCGATCGCTTCCTGGCTTGGAACTACGAATATCGGTGAACCAGCTAATGCGTTATCGAGGTTTGGGGCAGAGATCTTAACCCCTGATGCAGCTACAATCTCATCTATCTGTATGAATTTACCCTCATGAGCCCTCATATCCTGTAGTGGGCGGGGCATGAGTAATGCTCTGATCTTTGTGACTATGGGTTTATCCTTACCCCCGACAACTATTAGATCACCCTTTCTAACAACACCATCATAAATTATCACATCAATAGTTGTCCCTAGACCAGGCTCCTCCTTAACCTCCAATACAACACCCTTACCGGGTTCATCGCTTGTAACCAGTTTCTTCTTCATAAACTGCTGGACTAGACCGGTTAGTAGGGCTAGGAGTTCTGGAACACCCTCTCCAGTCTTAGCTGATACTGGGACTATTGCTACAGTCCTTCTAAAATCCCTCACACGATCGAATCTTTCAGCCATGAAGCCAGCCTTGTATAATTGCTCGATCAACCGATAGATCTTCTCCTCAAGATATGATACAACCCTTGGATTCTGCCTCCTAACCGTCTCTAGGAATGGTGTATCCGGATAAGGCTTCCAACCGGGTATCCTATCTATCTTGTTAGCCGCTACAATGAATGGAACCCTCCTCTCCTTAAGAATATCTATACTCTCCCATGTCTGTGGCTGGAAACCCTCCAGAACATCTACAACCAGTATAGCGATATCGGCTACACTACCACCCCTCTTCCTCAAATTACTGAATAATTCATGACCCGGTGTATCTATGAATAATAGCCCGGGTATTTCGATCCTTAGCCGGGGGAAGTATTTTCTGAGGGGTTGGGCAACCTTCTCCAATACTGATGCTGGAACAATGCTCGCACCAACATGTTGTGTGATCTCCCCCGGTTCTTTACGGGCTACAGCGGTCCCCCTAATCTTATCCAGTAACGTGGTCTTACCATGGTCTACATGTCCTAGAACAACTACTATTGGTTGTCTAACCCATCTCCTAGCTCCACCATCCTTCCCGGTCATTATCATCACCCCTTACATATCTCATAATTCAATACCGGAAAAACCCGTTATAAATAGACACTATAAAGGCTGTCCCTAGGGGATGGATCATGTTTGGAAATATTTATAAAAGACCCTTCAACATATGGATTCCTACAAGGTTAATCCACCGGGAAACTGGTGGAGGATGAATAGGTATGGCTGATTTCAAAATAGTTATATCCGATCCAGAGGCTCCGAAGAAGGAGAATATTATAAGGGTTAAGATCGTTGGCGATCCAGAGATAGAATATACGGAGAAGCATAAGGAGGGATTTGAACTACCAATTATCAAGGTCAATAAGTCTCTAATAGAGAAACTCGACGCGGTCCATGGAGTGATAACGGTTAGGATGAAGAAGCCGGATAGTGGTGAAAGGATAAAGATAACTGGTAAAGCCGTTGCCGATGAAAACATCCCTGAGAACGAGGTTCATGTAAACATGGAGCTACTGGTGAATAAGACTGGTACAAACGAGATAGAGGGTGAAGCCTTTAGAGCTAGAGCATGGCAGATAAGGATCAATGATGAAAGGACTAGGAGATTAATAGGTTTAAAGATAGGAGATACATTTGATGGAGAACTAGTAGGTCTGAGAAACGTTAAGCTGGAGATACGTGGGGGAGCGGATAATAGTGGATTCCCCATGAGACCGGATATCATGGGCGGTGTTAAGAAGAGGGTCCTATTATCGGGTCCACCCGGATTCCATCCTAGAAGGAAGGGTGAACGTAGGAGGAAGATGGTCCGCGGAAACACTATAACAGATGACATCGTCCAGATAAACACTGTGATAAGGTATCAATAACTACTATTTTTATCCCATAACACACAATATGTATTCTCAAAGGAAGATAAGGGTTAAAATATACCAGAGAGTGGAGAGGGATGCCGTGGAAGCTTAAACAGCCAGAGGTAAATATAGGTGTGGTAGGACATGTAGATCACGGTAAGACCACACTAGTACAAGCATTAACCGGTATATGGACAGCCCGCCACAGCGAGGAGTTGAAGAGGGGTATGACTATAAAGCTCGGATATGCTGATGGAAACATAGCATACTGTGAAAACATGGAACCCCCGGAAGCATATACTACTGAGGAGAAATGCCCAGATGGTAGTGAGTCTAAACTATTGAGGAGGGTTAGCTATGTAGACGCCCCTGGACATGAGGCGTTAATGGCTACAATGCTTAGCGGTGCAGCCCTCATGGATGGAGCACTACTAGTAATAGCTGCAAACGAGCCATGCCCCCAGCCCCAAACACTCGAACACTTCACAGCTCTAGATATAATTGGTGTTAGAAACCTCGTAATAGTTCAGAATAAGATAGATGTTGTTCCCCGGGAGAAAGCACTTGAAAATTATAGGCAGATCAAGAAGTTTATCAAGGGGACATGGGCTGAGGATGCACCAATAATACCGGTTAGTGCACTACATAAGGCTAACATAGATGTACTCCTACAGGCTATGGAGGAGGAAATACCAACCCCGGAGAGGGAGCTGGATAAGCCTCCATTAATGTATGTTGCTAGAAGCTTCGACGTCAATAAACCCGGTACAAAACCTAGGGATCTTAAGGGCGGCGTTATAGGTGGATCCCTAATGCAGGGTGTTATCAGGATCGGTGACACGATAGAGATTAGACCGGGAGCTAAGAAACCAGTTGGTGGGGGGAAGGGTAGGTATGTTTATGAACCTATAACAACCGAGGTTGTAAGCCTTAGATTCGGCAATCTATCAGTTAAAGAGGCTAGACCCGGCGGGTTGTTAGCTATAGGTACTAGGCTTGACCCATCCCTTACGAAATCCGATGCACTTGTTGGAAATGTTGTTGGTTTACCGGGTCATATGCCCCCTATAATAACGTATATGAAGGCCAGATACAAATTGTTGAAGAGAGTTGTGGGTATGAAGGAGATGGTTAAAACCCCGCCGATTAGGAGGGGTGAGCCGGTGATCATAACTGCTGGCACCGCGATCAAGGTTGCAGTTGTATTAAATGTTACAAGCGATACCATAGAGTTAAAGTTTAGGGATCCAGTTGTCGCATGGGAGGGTTCTAGAATAGCTATTAGTAGGAGGATACTTGGAAGATGGAGGCTAACCGGGTGGGGGGTCGTAGAGGAGATCGCGGAGTAAGGATCCTTCTAGACACGAACATCCTCCTCGCAATAGCGGAGGGGATAAACTTTTTCGATATGGTTGAGGAGAAGCTAGCATTAAAACCAGTATACATAGTTATTAAACCCGTTCTAGACGAATTAAGGAGGATTGCTGAGAAGGGTAAGCCTAGTCAGAGGAGGAAGGCTAGATTTGCATTAGAAATAGCTAGGAAATACTGTAAACTAGTAGAATACGATTACCCCATGAATAAACCGGTGGATGACCTAATAATAGAATATGCATTGGAAAACAAAATCCCTGTCTCAACCAATGATAAAGAGCTTAGAAGAAGACTTAGAAGACACGGAATACCGGAAATATACTTGAGGGGTAGGAAGAAGATCGAGGTATCGGGGCTTGAATACTAGATGGCTTGGAAAAACTATTAAATATATTTAAACCGATTATTCTTATCCAGCAATATATCTATAAACATCTAAAGAGTGAGATAGGTAGGTGTTTTACGATATGGTGTATAGGATTTACCATGTTAGAGATGTTGTTAGGATTCCGCCGGATAAGTTTGGTAAGCCTCTAGAACTGGCAGCATGGGAGGAGCTTAGAAGGGTTTATGAGGGTATGATTACGAAGAACATGGGTATAATAGTGACTGTGTTCGATGTAAAGGTTAAACCCGAGGGTAAGATCCTTCCGGGGGATGGAGCAACCTATCATGAGGCTGAGTTTAAATTCCTAGTATTCTACCCCTTCAAGAAGGAGGTTGTTGAGGGCGAGATAAACACGGTTCTACAGCATGGCGTATTCGTCGATCTAGGTGCTTCAGATGGATTCATATATATCAACCAGATAGCCGATGAAAGAATAGAATATGATCCAACAAGGCCGGGTCTAATACTCAAAGATACAAATAGGTTATTGGAGAAGGGGGATTGGGTTAGAGCGAGGGTATATAACGTAGCACCTTTACCAGGTAAGGGTTGGCGTGTTCAGATGACTATGCGTCAACCATATCTTGGAAAGATCGAGTGGATCAAGAAGCAGATCGAGAGGACTAAGAAGTAGAAGCTTCATAGAGGGGTGCTGTAAAATGCCTGTTAGGGGTAAACCGTTCAAGGCATGTAGGAGATGTAAAGCATTGGTGGATAAGAAGGCTGAGGTATGCCCGATCTGTGGATCTAGAGAGTTCACCGATGACTGGGAGGGTATGATAATAGTTATTAATCCCGAAGCATCCGAACTGGCTAAAGAACTCGGAATCACTAAGCCCGGTAGATATGCTCTAAAGGTTACGTGAGTTGAAGGAACGGAGTATACCAGTATTTATCCTGCCTAGAAGGCTTAGGAAACTATTATCTATGCCTCAAGGAACACTATATGTTTCAGATGGTATTGTAAGGGATCTATGGGTTGACTATGCCGTAGGCGATATGGTATCCGTTACATTAAGATATAATACAAATGTAATCGACTATAAGACTAGAAGGAGGGAGAAGCTAAAACCCCCCGTAAACAAGCCCTCTACGAGGATAATCAATCCCCCTGGAACGCTGAGTATTAATTCTAAAACAATGTTCAAGGCCCGCGGATATAGGACGTTTATAGTATATGGTGAGGAGGATCTAGTCCCTCTAGCTATAAGTCTTGAGAGGGAGCATGAGAGTATAGGTTATGGACAACCCGGTGTGGGCGTAGTTG
>JALVIT010000109.1 GCA_027028545.1 Desulfurococcales archaeon | reverse complement strand
CCTTTTCTTTATCGATCGTTATTACAAGGAAAGTGTTTATTTCTGCAAAATCTGCAATCTTTATTTTTACCGGGGATACTACGAGTTTATTTTCTCTAACTTCTACGATAAAGTATGTTTTTATAGAATACGTGCCTAGCTGGGATGTCGCTACTAGTATATTACCTACTTCAGTGCTTTGATCTAATAGTGAGACGTTTTTTGTTAGAGAATTTGACTTCAGTAGCTCTATTAGTTTTTTGCGGAGTGGTAATAGTTCGCGTAGTAGTTGCTCGGTATCAAAGTCTATTTTTATTCCGAGGGATGCATAGTCTTTAAGTATTGTTGTATCTTGTCTAGCTAAAAGGGAGGCTATGATAGCTGGAGCTACGGTATCAAATTCTTTTACTGCCTTGCTTAATACCTTGTGGTCGCTTATATTTAATGCTATTTCCTTGCTAGCTAGATCTCTAACTAGCTCTTTTACTACTTCTTCAAATAGTTCTAATACATATTCAGGGACACTATACCACTTTTCATATTCAGGCTCCGATGTGAACCATGCTGGTACTAGTTTATCAAATGCAGACTTAGATAGGGTCCTATACACCACATAATACTTATACTCCTTCTCATTACCACTCTTGGTCTTCTTCTTAGTCTTCTTCTCCGAAACTATCATCTCTAGTTTCGGATACTCAACCAACATATTCTACACACCTCAACATTAGTTATCTCCTGAAACATATATAAACTTTTTCTTCAACTTTAGGGAATAAGTTTCTGAAACCCTGCTTATCAATTCTTGTAGAACTATATGGTCTCATATTGGGATTTAGGATCGATTAAATAATGAAAGATAGATGTTCCAAAGAGAGGAGAAAGCAGGGTATTTACATCCTAACGATAAGTTTTTATACCTAGGGGTAGCCATGACCCGTGCTACCGCTTATATCATATTAGTCACTATACTAATTCTAATTCTGTCGATGATAGCGCCAACTGCTCATTCTGAGACTGAAAAGTATTATATATACGAGTTTTCCCATCAAATCATTGAGAACGGAGAGCTTACTTTTAACTATACCATTGTATTGAAGCTTGTAAGAGTTAATGATACAGCCTATAAGGTAGAGGTTCTGAGATATAGTGGACCTGAATCCATCAAAAGACTTATTGAGGTATGGATTAAGACAAGGAAAAACCTTACTGGAGGACTAGAGATTGTCCGAGGAGGCTTACTACCCATAGATATCTTCTCTCTCCCTATCCCCATACATAAAGCATTATGGATTGCTCCAGAAAAGTTCACTTCAGGTAAAGAGGCTGCAGCCAAGCTTATGGAAACCGCGAATAAGCTCTGCAATATGGGTAATAGCGGTAATAGCCGTGAAGACACCAATAAACGACGGGATCTAGTTAGGAAACTATATGAGGAAAATAAAGATGGGATACAGGTCCTAGAGGGTGTATTCCTGACTGCGTTGAACAAGCTTCTCCAATTCGACTTAGTTGCTGCAGGACTTTATGAGGAGACCAAATACATTTGTAACGATGGTTTTAGCATATCGGTTAATGAATTAAAGGATGCATACTTGTTTAAACTCACACTATCAAAGACAACAAGCTCACACGACCAGATAATAACAGGGAAGACCATATATGCTAAGAGCGGTTGGCTAATCTCCTCAACATATAGGGAGAACGTTAATTCGAAAAACAAGGATAATCCATATACACGCAAAGTAATAGAAACTATTAGGCTAGTAGATACAAACGATGAAACAGTTAAATCAGTAATGGAGAGCGTCAAAAACATAGAAGGCTCAACAGGTAGCGGCCTCCTCCCCTCAATCCCAGTATCAACCGAGACTGTAGCGGTAGGAGTAGGAGTAGTCGCGGTACTAGCGTTGATAGGCTTAGCCCTCAAAAAACTATTATAGTCTTGACAATACTTCCCCTTTTCCTGCTTATCTCATTTTATGGGAAGGGTCATATTCTCATGGCTTTACGCCAGTATTCTAATATCTCACCTTTACTACTCGATGGCACTGAGATTATCTTTACCTCGTTATTTCTTACTAGTACCATTCCACGCTCGTTTCTTCTCGACCGTATCGTCCATTGAAAGCTTGACACTGATATTATCAGTTTATCGAGATAAGGCTTTACCATCAAGTTATGGCAATGTCCCACTACAATATACTTTATTTTATGCCAGAGGTCGTGTTTCAATATTTCCTTTAACAGGTCGCTATACATCCATTCATCGGATGTTCTACAATTATCATCTCTTTCTTCGATATAGTGTATGCCGAATACGTTATCGTATACATAGAATTCACTGTCTCGATAGTAATTTATTTGTAATCCTCTGAAATCTTCCCTTAATGTTTTAACGACGCTATCGAGAATATCAATGGAGTGTCTAAGATCATGTATACCGGGAATTATATTTATAACCCTTACATGTAATGCTTTAGCCATCTTAATTATTGTCTGTACTGCTAATTCTTGTTGAATGTCTGGTGGAAAACTTTCAGATTCTTGGTCATGATGTTGGGGCTTGCCTTCAATAATGTCGCCTAATATGTGTAATGTGTTGGCTTTAAAGTGTTCCCTCTTAATAGTATCGAGGATTTTGTCTAGAGCTATAATGTCAAACTTATTGCTGCCTATATGTAAATCTGCAATAAAGCAGTGATGCCATGTCCTCATTCTCTCCCTTAGGGACTGCAGCTTATTTATAATATCACTACATATCTCTCGTTTATTTTCCTTCAACAAGTTCTTCACGATCTGTTGGTGATACTCTATGGGCACATATTTTCTACCATTTATTTCGATGATACCTTCTGTACCCATGGTTTATCCCAAAAAGAAACGATTAGCTTAGTCATTCAGCGACTTTATTCCTGCTTAATCGATTGAGAAACTTGAAGGGCCTTTACTTTTCTTCTAAAGGTTTCATATGACATACATTTTATTCTCCCTTTTACTTCACGGCATATCTTCTTCTCTTCCTTTAGTAGCCTCCACACTTGCGAAATTGATAACCCCTTATCCAAGAGTTGCTTAACGTAGTCCTTGGGGAACGGAAACTCTGGCCTTCCAAGCTTAACTCCCTGCTCCTTCAACCGCTTCAATGCCTCTTTTGTTCGTTTGCTAATATCCTTACGATACAGCTCGGCAAACCATAAGAAGTCGCTAATCACTTTCTTCCTTAACATCGGGTCTTCAATGTAATCCAAGAACTCTTGCGCCACGAATTTGAAGCTGAACCCTTCCTCTGTCAATTTCTTTAACTCTAACAAACCGTCTTCGAGGCTTCTGCTTAATCGTGAAAGGTCGTAGAACAGTAGCAGTTTGACTCCGAGTTTCCTCGCAGTATCCAGCATCGCACGGTAGTTTGGACGCTCCCTAGGCGGTATCCCACCCGACACATCAACATCCACATAGAAGCCCAGTATCTCTACCCCGTGCTCACCAGCCCAACGCCTAATCGCTTGTACTTGGTTTTCAGGGTTCTCATCTTCTTGGCTTACACGGATATAGGCGAGAGCCTTCATACCACATCACCCCAAGGAGTTACGTAAAAAACGTTTGATTATGATTTTTTACGGAACTGGTCTCTTGACATGCTGGCTCGGTCGTTTACGCCCCATTTTGATGGAAAACTACCGTTAGCACCATCGTTATTAGACCATGCCGAGAAAGGCGGCAAGCTCGTATTCATCCTCCTCATCGTCCTTATCTCTCCAATACTTCCTTACCGCCCTCTCAATATCCTCCATCGTGATACCCAGTAC
>JALVIT010000108.1 GCA_027028545.1 Desulfurococcales archaeon | reverse complement strand
ATATAAAATAATTCGTCTGGAGAACTGTATTTCGGTAAATGAGGCATATAAGGAATCTTTTCTCTATCCTTGACAAGTGCTTTATAAAGAAAACCAATTGCTTCTAGAATATTTGTTTTTCCAGCTCCATTAGATCCTACAAGGACATTCAGTCCCTGTTCAAGTATTAGATCAAGGTTTTTAATGCTTTTGAAATTTTCAATATGTATTCTTTTTACGAAAACTCTTGATTTATTCATCTTATTATTCTCCATTATACCTACATCTCCCATCACGAGCATATCATAATTTATCATCAAATGTATGGATTATTTACATAGTTATTTATTACTAATGGGTATTAAATTATATACGCTAATGATACTATGTAATTGGTATATACCATGGTCAAAGGAATACGGTGAAGAAATCTGCGCTTTATCGAAGGCTGAAATAATAGGCGTCTCTAAAAGAAATTATCAGGAAAACCTAGTTACTAGGAAGGGGAAATAATTGAAGAGGAGCTCTCTTAGATTAGATATGTTTTTAGATATAAGCATTTTCATTGAGATTACCTTATAGCGTTAAGTATTAGGAAGAGGTTGATAGACCACATTATTAATGAGGGCATCAAGTATTATGTTAAGATTCCGAATATTATAGGGTCGTCATATACAGGGGATTAGGAAAGGCTAAAATGGATCGATAATTTTTGATTTAGTATTTAATTATATAGCACTTCACACAATATACTGAAAATATATAAGGATTATAGAATTCATAGAATTCTTCATCATGAAATACTGGGTTAGAATATACTCGAAATACAAAAATATATTAAGCGATTATCTATCCTATTGAATAGATTTTACTTAGGGATCTAGCCTCTTACTGCACCTCCTTTTCACTGGTGTTCCTTTAGCCTTATTGTGTTCATGTGTTTTTGCTATGTTTTCATCGTCATCTTTTCTTGATGAAGACTATTACTGCTATGATGATTACTAATACTATTATTCCCCTAAGTATTGCTGGTGTGCTTATACCCGTTGCTGGTATTGTCTGTGTTGTGAGTTGGGTGGTTGTTGAACCAGTTGTGGTTGTTGTAGTTGTAGTGGTTGTTGTTTCGGTTGTTGTGGTTAATCCTCCAGTTGTCGTGGTTGCTATAGTTGTTGTCTCGGTTTCTCCGGGGTAGTCATATGTTATGTAAATGTGTTCAAGCGATCGATATGTTTTGATTATTCCCTGTCAAAGACAAAAATTTATATGAAACAACGGACTGAATTTTCAGATAGAAACCCCCTTTGCACTGGTGTGATCTATGTCGAGGAGGATTGGATCATTATTATTCCTAATACTAATCATCGTATCATCTATCATAATATTACCAGTATATTCTTATGGAGAACGAACGGTATCTGGAGAATTGCTGGGTATGGGTATTGAGGGGCCATATATTGACCATATCATGGAGTATGCTCGCTACTCCTATAAGGTCTTGGTGGATCATGTTGGATTAACCAGCAATGGATCGTGGATAATCATTGATCGAGGTAGGATATTTAATTCACGGATAATGGAGCCGGGTAAACCCATGCTACCGGTGAAGACATACATGATCATCATCGATGGATATGTGGGGAGGGAGGATGTTAGGGTTTGGGTTAGAGCTTGGAGCTACTATATAATTCCTCTGGATAAACCGGTTAAACCAGCTCCTAAACCATTAGCATATATGCCTGGCTCGGATACAACCCCCAGATCTATTCCGGATACGGATGTTTACGGTGTTAATAGATACTATCCGGGTAGGATAGTGGATCTTGATGTATGGTATGGCTTGGGAGGTAGGACGATCATAGCTATACGGTATTATCCGATACAGTATAATCCGGTGGAGAATAAACTAGTTGTCGTTGACGGGGCGGAGATCTATGTTAACTATCCTAAACCATCAATTACTAGCAGGGATGTTAAAGGGCTGTTAATAATAACATCGGAGAAACTAGTAGACGAAGTTAAACCCCTAGAAGACCTATACAGTGATAAGGGCTTTAGGGTATCGGTTGTAACTGTGGAGTATATCTATGGGAATATTGAACCAGCTGAAAACATCACTAGTTATACTGGTTTCTACAACCCTAGAGATACCGAGTTCGACTTTATATATCCAGTGCTTGTTAGTAGGTATAATTGGACACTGGCGTTGAAGATCATAAACTATATCCGTGGGGTCATGGCGAACTATAGCCATATACTACTTGTAGGGAACTCATCCACCATACCTCCAAGCTTCTATTATAAGTCGTCATCTCCTGGAACATATGATTCATGGATACCAACAGATCTATTCTATGCTAGCCCCAACTACGACCCCGTGCCAGACCTATATGTTGGTAGAATACCATTTAGCGATCCCGATAGGGTATCACGTGTAGTTGATAAGATCGTATCATGGTATAACACAGACATACCGCATTCTAGGAGGCTATATATGAGTGGTGGATATGTATTCTTAAGGACACTAATGTTTGGTGAGACAACTCTCTCGACATATGTAATACATGGATCAACAACTATGTTTAACACTACATTATTGACTAGGACTAGCGGAAACTATAACAGATCTAGGATCCTAAACATATTGAGGGGTAGAGAGAGGGTCTTATGGTATTATGCTTTATCACATGGTAGTGGTGATGCTCTACTAGACTATAAGCTAACCAGCTATGGATCTACTATAGAGACACTGGCTTCAGTATCCGATCTATTATCGATGGATCCAAACCCCGCTGTCCCAATCATAAGCTCCGTTGCATGTGTCAATGCTGCATGGGATGAAGACATCCTAGAATCACCCTACTTCTACCTCCTGAGCTTCGGTGAGGCTGTATTACTCTCACCGGCTGGTGGTATAGCGTATATAGGATCGTCTAGGATAGCATACGAGTATGGCATCATGTTCGATGTGGATAAGGGTAGTTTAACATCGGAGTATTATGGTGCAGCACTACTACATGAGGAGATTATTAAAGCCTATAATGACTTAAGCGGTAGAGGGCTATATACAACCCTTGGAGAGGTTGTTGCTAGGGGTATAGTAAACTATCTAGTTGATGCAGTTATTGGTGCTGGTGATAGTCTGGGAGAGGTTATGAAGCTTGAACTACTAGGTGATCCCGCCCTCACACCCCCACTATTCCCTGGAGCATATACTGGTAAGCGTGTCTACGATATCGAGCCATTAAATGTGGATGTGTATATTCCAGCATATTATGTGGATTATGCTGATGGTGGAATCCCATTCTACAAGCTTATTCATCCCGGAAACCTAACGATTGAGGGAAGCGATGGAGAATATGATCTATACATGGTTAGGATCATTGGACGTTACGGTATTCTACGGTCATGTAGGGGATTATTTACAGATAAATTAGATGTTGAAAATGGTATATCACACTATGTATCAATATTCAACGAATCCATAAATGGACTACTACTGTTAAAGATCACATCTCCAGGATGGGGCGAGTATAGATTTGTTATGGGTTCCTCAGGGGTGTTCATAGGCCCCCGAGAGAATATTGCTGGAGGCGGAATACATATCAGAGCATATGGGCTAGATGCTATAGGTATCTATAGTGTAGATATATATGTTGCAGGTATGCCTGTGGCTAGTGTACCAGTTATAGAGGGTAATATTGAGTGGGATGCAGCACTACCATATCTAGCCCCCGGAGAATATCCTATAACGATAGTTCCTAGAATATCCTATTATAGCGTCTTTAAGGAGTTGAAGGAGCTGTTCACCACAAATGTAACTATTTATGAGAGGGGTGATTTAACCATAGTAGCATCTTATCCATCTATAACGGATCTAGATAGTGATTTAAGGATTAATGTATCGATCATGTATAAGGGTATACCGGTAGATGCAAACCTCACAGTATACGTTGAGGGACCGGATAGCGGCATAAAGCCAGTGATCGAGGAGACTGGTTTAGGAGAGTATGCTATAATTGTTCCAGTTGAGACACCCGGAACATATCATCTATATATTGAAGCTGTGAAGAAGAATTCAACTCTAAGGGTTTATGGAAGGACTAGTGCTGTGATCACCGTAGTGGAGAACCTATACTATGGGTTCAGAGATATAAACAATGCTATTAACAATACACTCTACACTCTGAATCAAGCATTTATAGACATAAGTGATAGATTAGAGGCAAACAATAAACTGCTAAACAATATAAATGATAAGACAGAAACCCTAACAAGCTACATACAACAACTAATTGATAAAGCCGATAAAATATCAAGGGAGTTCAAAGACCAGACGTCAAGCATTAATAGGACAGCTATGAGGAAATTCGAGGAGGAGGGGGAAACTTTAGTAAATATATCGAACTATGTAATAATTGCAATAATAATGGCAACGCTAGCCTTCATAGCATCCTTAACTAGTATTATTAAGAAGAAATAGTTTTTCAAACCTCTCCTTTTGTACATATCAATTCATAATCATATACAAATATTTAGATGCTCATAGTCAAAATACCTATTTTGGAGCATTTTTATGTATTAGTATGTTTCAATATATGATTAATTTATACATTCTTGAAACTATATGTTTAGAGGGATAGATTTTTAAATTAATACCTATCTTTAGATTAGTTTATTAGAATCTAGTGGGAGGTAAATGGGTTGAATTTGAAGGCTATAACCACAAAGACCGCCATAATAATCCTCATAGCTGTAATCATTGTAGCGGTTGTTGCGGCAGCATTCGTCTTCTGGAAGCAGGGTGGCGGTCAACAGCCTTCTGAAGCTAAGGCTAAGATCATAGTTATTGGCGTTACAGATAAGGTTACAGATCTAGATCCCTCTAACGCCTACGACTTCTTCACATGGGAGGTTCTAAACAATGTTATGGAGGGATTGGTTAAATATAAGCCCGGCACCCTCGACATTGAGCCCGGATTGGCTGAGAGTTGGAGTGTTAGTGATGATGGTAAAACATGGACCTTTAAGCTCCGTGATGGATTGAAGTTCTCGGATGGAACACCCTTAACGGCTCAGGATGTTAAGAGGAGTATTGATAGGGTTATGAAGATTAATGGAGACCCCGCATGGCTTGTTACAAGCTTTGTCGAGAGTGTTGATGCACCTGATGATAAGACCGTTGTATTCCACTTGAAACAGCCTACATCCTTCTTCCTAGCACTGGTAGCTACACCACCATACTTCCCCGTAAACCCCAAGTATGCCCCAGATAAAATCGATAGTGATCAGACAGCTGGCGGTGCAGGCCCCTTCAAGATCACAGAGTTTAAACGTGATGAAGTACTAGTATTAGAGCCCAACCCATACTACTATGGTGAGAAGCCGAAATCGGACAAGGTTATCATAAAGTTCTACCGCGACGCTTCATCGCTGAGACTAGCCCTCGAGAACGGGGAGATCGATATCGCGTGGAGAACCCTTAGACCCACCGATATAGAACAGTTTAAGGGTAAGTCTGGATTTAAAGTTGTAGAGGTTCCGGGTTCATTCATTAGATACATATGTCTTAACACAAGGATCGATCCAACGAAGAATAAACTTGTTAGACAGGCATTGGCTGCAGCCGTTGATAGGAAGGATATAATAGATACAGTGTTGAGGGGTGCTGGAGAACCACTATACAGCCTCGTACCCAACGGTATGTGGAGCCATAAGGATGTGTTTAAGGATAAGTATGGCGATGCAAACCTAGACCTAGCTAAACAGCTATTATCAAAGGCCGGATTCAGCGGGGAGAACAAGCTCAAGATCGAGCTATGGTTCACCCCAACACACTATGGAGACACAGAAGCCGATATAGCACAGGTTTTGAAGGAGCAATGGGAAGCCACCGGTATGATAGAGGTTACGATTAAGAGTGCCGAATGGGGAACCTATGTAGACTATATTAGGAATGGACAACTAGCAGTATACCTACTCGGATGGTATCCGGACTATCTAGACCCCGATGACTATTTGACGCCATTCCTACACAGCCAGGCCAACTCATGGAGTGGTACAGGATATGCTAATGAAACGGTTGACAACCTATTAACACAGGCTCAATCAATAACTGATCAGGATCAGAGGGCTAGCCTATACGGACAGGTCCAGGATATACTTGGAGAAGATGTACCATACATACCGTTATTCCAGGGTAAACTATACATTGTTGCTAGGGGGGATGTCAACGGTATAGTGCCGAACCCCACAATGCTACTCCTATACTCAACGATATATAAGGGGTAGATCGAGGGGTTAAATCTTAATAATATTTTTTAAACCAGGTTTAATTCAAGGGTTTGGGTATGGGTTTAACCGGGTTGTTTAGGCCATGGCTAGGGGTTTGGGGTATTATATATTTGTTAGAGCTTTAATGATCATACCTACGATACTAATCCTATATACTATCGTCTTCATACTCTTAAGGCTTCTACCCGGTGATCCAATATTAGCCGTTGTTGGAACCCGTAATATACCGCCGGAGCAATTGGAGAATCTTAGACATATGGCTGGACTGGATAAACCCCCGTATATCCAGTACTTCGACTATTTATGGAGGCTTCTCCACGGGGATTTCGGTGTAACACTAGCGATACCTATGGGTACACCGGTTAAGAACTATATATTCTCTAGGTTTCCGGCAACCCTAGAATTGACGATATTCGGCTTCACGATCAGTGTGATCCTAGGGCTTTTAACCGGGACGGTTGCAGCCGTTAAGAGGGGTTCAGCCGTCGATACGGGTATGAGGCTTTACAGTATAATCGCATATACATTATTTATACCATGGTTTGGACTACTACTCCAATACTTCTTCGGACTAGTTCTAGGAGTCCTACCGACTAGTGGTAGGCTTGACCCAGATATAAGCCTCAAAACTATAACCGGGCTATACGTTCTAGACAGCATATTAACCGGTAACATAGATGCATTGATCAGCTCCCTAGCCCATCTAGTGCTTCCAAGCCTAACCCTTGGAATAGTTCTGAGCGGCGCATATACTAGGCTTGTTAGGAATAACCTCGTAGATATACTAAGTATGGACTTTATAAGATCATACCGGGCTAGGGGGATACGCGACTGGAAGATCACAATATATGCTTTGAAGAATGCATTCATACCCGTAATAACACTGATGGGTCTACAATTTGCAATACTGCTCGGCGGCGCGATATTAACCGAGACAACATTCAGTTGGCCCGGTATGGGTACATTCATAGTCGACCGCATCGATTATAGAGACTACAACTCGATCCAGGGGATGATAATATTCTTCGCCTTCTTCGTAAGCCTAATAAGCCTAGTAGTGGATGTGATCTATGCACTACTCGATCCGAGGGTGAAGTATTAAGGTGGGGGGTGCCGGTTTTGAGGATCGTGGATAGGCCTGTAGATGTGTTGAGATCTTTTCTGAGGGGTTATCTATTAGCTAGGGTTCCGGGTGTGTGGATGCTACGTGTAGGCTTTGGAATAGTCTTATCTATTATCTTGATGGCTATATTAGCCCCCATAATATCACCATATGATCCGGCTAGGAGGGTTGATGAACCATACCTGCCCCCATCATGGAAGCATCCAATGGGTACTAATCGTATTGGCCAGGATGTTTACTCTAGGATAGTATGGGGTTCTAGGATAATACTATACGTTGTATTCCTAGCCACAGCGTTATCTATGAGTATAGGCATACCCCTAGGGTTGATCTCCGGATACTATGGTGGGAGGATCGATCGTGTCCTCAGCATGGTTATGGATAGTATGTATGCCTTCCCAGCCCTAATACTAGCCATAGCTATTGCCGCAGTGCTGGGCCCAAGCCCCTCCAATACAGCGATCGCTATAGCATTCGTATATATACCAACATATTTCAGGATGATCAGGGGTCAGACGCTAGCCATTAAAAACTCCCTATATGTTGAAGCAGCCCATGCCCTCGGGGCACCGGATAAGACCGTTATGGCTAAATACATTCTACCAAACTTATCCCATACAATACTCGTAGTATTCACACTAAGCGTTGCAGACTCCATACTAACCGAGGCTGGTCTAAGCTATCTAGGATTATCGGTAACAGTTCCAACACCGGATTGGGGATATGATTTAAGGGCTGGGCAGCCGTTCCTACTGGATGGTATGTGGTGGATGGTTTTCTTCCCCGGATTAATGGTTATGCTCCTGGCAATGGGTTTTGCATTGATCGGCGAAGCCCTGAGTGAGAGGGTTTCCCTAGCACAGACGAGGTGAACATGATATGCCCCTCCTAGAGATCGACGGCTTAAGGATCTACTACTATACCCTATCAGGGATCGTTAAGGCTGTAGATAATGTATCCCTAGTGATCGGTGAGAATGAATGGGTTAGTATAGTGGGTGAATCCGGTTGTGGTAAGAGCACCCTAGCCTATGGAGTTGTGAGACTAGTACCCCCTCCCGGCAGGATCGTTTCAGGTAGGATAATGTTTAGGGGTAGAAACCTGTTATCAATGGATCGTGAGGAGTTTCGTTCAATCCTCGGTAGGGAGATAGGTATGGTTTTCCAGGATCCAATGACTAGTCTAGACCCTCTGAGGAGGGTTGGTGATCAAGTTGCCGAAATGTTCACCACACACTTAGGGATTGATCGTGGAGAAGCTTTGGAGAAGGCCGGGGAGTTGTTAGAGGTCGTGGGATTATCTAGAGACTATATAAACTATTATCCACACCAGCTAAGCGGTGGCCAGAGACAGCGTATATCTATAGCTATAGCCATGTCCCTTAAGCCGAAGCTCCTAATAGCAGATGAACCAACTACGGCTCTAGACGTGATCGTTCAGGATACTATAATGGATCTCATAGAGGGGTTTAAGAGGGAGGGGACAAGCATACTATTCATAACCCACGATCTAGCACTAGCAGCTGAGCGTAGCGATAAAATAGCTGTCATGTATGCTGGTAAACTCGTAGAGTTTGGAACGGTTGACCAGGTTGTTGATAATCCACAGCATCCATATACTATGGGGCTACTACACAGCGTACCGGATCTATGGGGTCCTAGGAGGATAGAGTCTATACCGGGCTATCCACCCGATCTAAGAGATCCTCCCCCGGGCTGCCGTTTCCATCCGAGATGTAGGTTTAGGATAGATATGTGTAGTAGAGAGGAGCCGGAGCTTATAGAGGTTGAAGAGGGGCATTATGTAGCATGTTGGCTTAGGAGTAGTGGTGGGGGTTGAGCGGTGTCTGTAGTTGTTGAAGCAGTTGATCTTAGGAAGTACTTCCCAGTTCCACGTAGTATTATCGATGTATTGTTGCATCGCCCTAGGGAGTATGTTAGAGCTGTTGATGGAGTATCCTTTAAGATCTATGAGGGTGAGACACTGGCTTTAATCGGTGAGAGTGGTTGTGGTAAGACTACAACTGGTAGGTTGTTGTTGAGGCTTGAGGAACCAACATCTGGTAGGATAGTTTTCATGGGTAGGGATATTACAAGGCTGAAACCCCGTGAGCTCAGACCCCTACGTAGGGAGATGCAGATGATATTCCAAGATCCATATGCTAGCCTTAATCCCCGTATGAGGATCGGTGATCAGATCGCACATCCACTGCTGATACATAAGCTAGCAACACCTAGAGAAGCACGTGAGAAGGCTCTGGAAATGCTTAAGAGGGTTGGATTAACACCACCCCATGAATTCTATGAGAGATACCCCCATCAGTTAAGCGGGGGGCAGAGGCAGAGGGTTGTCATAGCCCGTGCAATGATATTGAAGCCTAGATTCGTGGTAGCAGATGAACCGGTATCTATGATAGATGTATCTATGAGGGCATCGATCCTAGACCTACTCGAGAGCTTTAGGAGGGAGTATAGGCTGTCAATGCTGTTCATAACACACGATATAAGTATTGGGAGGATAGTATCTGATCGTATAGCGGTAATGTATCTGGGCAGGATCGTTGAGATGGGTCCCACGGAGGAGGTTATAAGAAACCCTAAACACCCATACACTAGAGCATTAATAGACGCCGTGCCAAGTATTGCTAGGAGGAAGAGAGGGAAGAAGCTCCGGATCAAGGGCGAAGTCCCAGATCCACGCAGCCCCCCTCCAGGATGCCGCTTTCATCCAAGATGTCCATTTGCAACTGAGATATGCCGTGGTGAGGAGCCTGATCTAGTAGAGGTTGGGAGGGATCACTATGTTAGATGCTTCCACCTCCTAGGGAAATAAGTGTTAGAGGAGTAATAGTCTCACCCAGGGCTCGATCCGTGAATTATTTATGGTAGGGCTACCGATAACGGGTATTTATCGCCATATCTATCCTCAATATACATATGGAGTAGTTGTCCGGAGAAGTATAGTTTTTCGGGTAGGAATAATGTTATTGTCCTATTCTCGCCGGGCTCGATCCTAACCAGTATATCCTCATGTGTTTCGTTATCAATGTATATTGTTGTTAATGTATCGGATTCGTTACCTATGTTTTCGACTGTGATGTATATGTTCCATCCATAACGTGTTTTTACAGCATATGAATCGATCACCCTAATCCTAGAGATGTTTGTTATGGTGTTTAAGCCTCCGCCGGATACACTGGTATTTAACACGTTTGTCGTTGATGAAGTATTTGTCAGATGTTCTAGAGGAGTATTTTCCACTGTGTTTACTAGGAGGGCTATATAGTAGAGTAGGATGATCAGTAGCGGTATTAGTAGTGTTACTGCTAAGACAATCATCCTAGTAGACAATATTTATTCCCCGCA
>JALVIT010000107.1 GCA_027028545.1 Desulfurococcales archaeon | reverse complement strand
TTTTAATTCTAGATAGGCTGATAGCAACTGGTAATTATTATATACTGTTGCTTTATCCGTTGTTATTGATAAGTTGAGGTATTTGATCAATATGTTCCTTCTAAGTATTTTTGTCTTAGAATACCTAGCTAGTATATATTCACCTGTAATTATCTTCTCACTATACGATACTTCATCGAAGACTCTGGACGAGTTAATACTATGTATTGTGAATAACGTTTTATCTCTAAGTATTGCTTCAATCCTCGAAACATATATTCCTCCTAGATATTCTAATGATAGCTTGTAATCCGTAGTATTGGTATCTCCTATAAGCTTATAGGTTATTGAGGCATTAAATAATCCGCGATCATTAACAAGTATTTCTACCCTTCCACTAGCCATATTCAGTGTATTCACCGGTTTCAATGATAATAAGACTATGAGTAATATAAGGATCGCTAATATTTTGCTCAATGGATATCACCGTCACAGATACGGGGTAATAAGTAGATTATTCCATCTGGTGCAGAAATATTTATCGCTTTATCATTTACATAGTAGTATGCTACGAGTGCAGCTATTAATGCATCGGCTTCATCCCTGCTAATCCTCCTACTAATACTTATTCCATGTAGCTCAACCAGTTTCTCGAAGCTACATCCACTATTCTTCAAAGCACTTAATGGATGGGTCTCGATCACCGCTATACCATGCCCCTCTAAAACATTTTTCAATCTAAGACTCCTCTCAATAAGCATACGCATAGAACGCCATCCAGGGGGGAGGACGCGGAAACCCTTCCTCTTCATCTCTAGATCAACCATTCTATACTTATCAGCATATGCTAGTGGTGAATCTATTGCAACGGCTACTGGTTTATAATTTAGGATCGGCTGTATAATCTCGTTATCCGTGTATGCTTTACCTAGGAATAAAAGATTGTTGTCGTATAGTATTGCGACTCCACTCGGTCTTCTATGTGTAGCTGCCGGATCTATTCCTCCAACGACTACCATTTTACCTTCGAACCCGGTTCGAACCCTATAGTTCTCCTGTACTCCCATAGGAATTCTTCGACCCTCTTCATCCAATCATGTATTCCGCTGGGATCCTCTGGGTATTTATCATAGTATAGCTTAACTGCTTTATCCATATAGTTTTTAACAATCCTTAACTGGTTTAGTAGTGATGGCCTCCTCATGAGTTTAACCAGTCTGGTTACTCCATGAACCACTGTATCTACTAGACTACCCTTAGAGCCCAGCTCGTATATCTTCGATCCATCTACGACCTTCTCCTTAATGATCCATTCGAAGTCATCGTTTGATAGTTTTTGGAGGTACATACGTAGTATGTCTAGGGATGCCTGTTTTGCACCATATAGTCTTAGATACTCTATATTGGCATCCCACATAGCCTTTTCATCAATTCTACCCTCCTCCAGTGCTTTAGCCATATATTCTCCAACGATCTTTGCTGCTAGAAGGCTTGATCCTATACCACCGCCATGCACGGGGTTTACGGTGTATGCTGCATCTCCTACAGCTCCTAGATTCCTCCATACTAGTGTTGGTAGTGGTCTACGTGTTGGTATTATTCCTCCTCCAGCATGTATTAGTTTTCCGGTGAATCTCTTCCTTAGGTATATGTCATAGTTTCTCCTAGGATTGTATTCGTCGACACCCCATATGACGCCTAATCCAACATTGACGATCCTACCACTAGGATCCTTAGGGAATAACCACCAGTATCCGCCCGGTGCTATAACCGTGTTCAAATATATCACTGCATACTCTCTATCTTCCTCGGATATGGGTTTCGGTAGTTCTACAACCTCTCTATAAGCTATATTGTAATCGGTCATATATGGTCTCTCGGCAATAGGCCATTCCTCTGGTAACCTAGATCTAATCGCTGGCTTTGAACCACTGGCATCTATAAATGCTTTAGCCTCGATCCTTAGAAGACCTGGTTTACCGATCTTCTTAACCTTTAAAGCTTTAACCCCTCCCTCATCATATTCTACGTCTAAGACTACATGTTTATCTAGGAGCTCTGCACCCTCTTCTTCAGCTCTTTTAAGGAGCCATTGCCCAAACTTTATACGGTTAACGCTAATCCCTTCACCCGGTACGGGTATTGAGTATTTCTCGCTGGGACTATAGATCTTAACTCCTTTATAGTAGTGGTCTATAGCATCGCTTGGAGGCTTCCAGCCAAGCTCATCGAAATGATGCAGACCGATCGCATCGCCACAAGTCTTATCACCGATCCGTGAACGGGGTTTGCTCTCGATAATGGCAATCTTAAACCCTTTAGATGCTAGAACATATGCAGCATTTAAACCAGCCACACCAGCACCAACAACTACTGCATCATACTTCATACTCTTACACCTGGCTGAGGTTATTGGTTGTATCGTTATTATGATTAAATATGGTTTCGGGTTTATAAGAGCAATCACAATATATTATTATTTTAGACTGGATATTGATTGATGGGGTTGAGGCGTCATAATCCATGGCTATGGAATATAGATCGATGATCGGCTTAACACCGATCTATAGAATAGTTTCACTAGTATCAGGCGTCGGTAAGACCAGTCTCGGGACAGCTGTGGTTAAGGTTTTAAGTAAGAGGGGTGTTAAACTAGCGGTTATAAAGCAGACACACGAAAAAATCGTTGATGAATTATCCGATCTAGGTAGATATTATAGAGCTGGAGCATCGACAGTAGTTGTTGCGAGCCCCGAAGCAATGGCTGTATATCGTGAACCATTTACGAGTCTCTCGGAGATAGTAACCACTATGAAGTATTACCCATTAGTGCTTGTTGAGGGTTATCGCGGTGTACCCATTGGGAAGGCTATAGCCGTAATAACTGATCCCAGGGAGATCAACGTATTGATTAAGGAAGAGAAGGGACTATGGTATATTGTGAGCAACGATGTAGATGTTGTAGAGAATGCTAAGAGTATCGGATACAACGCCCTACTAATGGACGAAGTTGAAGCATTAGCTGGTGAAATATACAACGATGCCATTCAACAAATAGCATCAAAATTCAGCGGCGATCCAGAGGTTTGCGGAGTTGATTCATGGATAACCATGGCTGAGAAAATACTACATGGACTAGCCCTACCCTACGAATGCCCACTAGCATACCCGATCAGGATAGTTATAGACGATATACATGTAGAGCTTGATCCAAAATCCATGAGAATAATAGCAGGACTACTAGAAGGATTCATAGCAGGACTGATTGGAAGCGGGGCTAGGCCGAAAAAGATCAGGATAGAATACGAGATTAAACAACATGAATAACCAGAGGTTGAGTAGTTAGATTAAAAAATTATTTTGTTCTCGAAGCCCTCGGTTTAACCACCTTATAATATACGATGACAATTATAGGTGATAATATAGCTAAATAGAATAATGCTACAATCACCTCATCTAGGTAATCGAGTAATATGTCTAAGCCTAGACCCTTCTTCTTAAGTATAATGTTCTCCACATCACCATCACCATATACGTATATGTACTCTCTTATTGTCTCAGTATCCCTTATAAAGACGTATCTCAGCCTAACCCATTTACGTTCCGGATACACTATTACCTGTGTCTCGACATGTCTAGCCTTATAACGTCCACTATTTGATGCAATCCTATATGCTTCATCATACTTCACAAACGTCTCCGTACTATTAGGTTGTTTCAGTAAGCCCATCTTGATCACTAGGGTTAATAGATCGTCAAAGGAAACACCTGAACCACCGAGATCACTATAATCAACGTATACTCTCTGAGCTCTATCGATACTTATATTCTCATTATATACATATAGT
>JALVIT010000106.1 GCA_027028545.1 Desulfurococcales archaeon | reverse complement strand
ATGTATCCATTAATGTTTCGATCTCCTTCATGGTTGCTTGTAGCTCGATCCATAGGTCGTATGGTGCTGATTCACGTAGTAGTCCTAATGCACTCTTCATTATTCCGAGAACTGGTTTAACCTCGCCGGTTGCTCCGTGGAAGATCATGAATGTTTCAAGCTTTAATGCAACATGTTGTAGCATGTATTCTACCTGGTACAGCTGTTTGACAGCCTTCCTTATATCGGCTACTTGTTTGGCATAGATCTTAGCCCTCTTCTCATCGTGGTGTAGCTTTGACTCTACTACCTCGTTGAAATACTCCCTTTCCTTCTCGCGTAGCTTCTCGATGTATGTTGATATGCGGCTTATGGATGATTTAACACGGTAAAGGGCTATGATCGCCTTCTTATTTAAATCGACATCGCTGGTGTTTTTAAAGAATGATTTTATCTTATCCCCGATCGTCGGCTCTCTTCCAGACCAGTTATATCCGGACATATTTTACACCTATACTCCACCAGTGGTATTCTGTAGTGTTTATGGATTGAGTTATGGTTAAAAAGGGGAGGACTAGATTATACTATTCCAGCCATAGATGCAGATAATGATATGGAGGTGTATGCCTTGACCAGTGCTAGACAAATATTCTTGATGAAGAGGCTTATTCGAAAGTATAGGGTTAAGGGTAGGGTTGCATCGAGATATATCGCTGCAGGATATAGCGTAACGATAAACCCACCTCTAGAAGGGGTTGATTTTACAGCTTCCAAACATGGTGTTAGATTTGCCGGTATAATACTCAGCGATAAGAAGATGTATGATGTAGATATAGTTGAAAAAGCCCACGAGATCTCTGAGAAGTATAGGGTTAAACCAATCCTAATACTATATGGATCGGGGCCTAGGCTAAGCCCTAAGGCATTAGAGAAGGCCCGTGAATACGGGGTTATAGTTAGAAGAGTTAGGTAGTGGAGAGCCTTGACCTCCAATAACCAAATATATGATATCATAGAACAATACGTTACATGCAGAAACGACTGCACACTACGCTTCATGGAAGCACTGGCTCTAAATGGACTAGCCGTAAGGGCTGAAACGGAGGATTGTGGTAGGAGGCATAAAAGGATCATACTGGAGCTTATAGATGGAACAAGGATTACGAGTGAATGCAGATTCGATGAAGAGGTTAATCAAAGCCTTAGAATAATAAATATCTATATAGGATTTGCTAGGAAGAATCGGGCTTGGGAGAAGCTAGGAATTATAGAGGGTAAACCGGAAGAATAATATCTTTGCAGGATGATGAATGGTATTACCGGTGAACCGTTTATATGGTGATGATCAAGCCCCAAATGCTGAAACCCGTTATAGGATAATTAATAGATAATTTTTATTTAAAAAATATTTTAAATAAATGATTGTTATTGTTACTTCTTCATCACGAATGGTAGTGCTAGTGCTATTAGTGATAATACTATTGCTCCACCGCCAACCATTGTAGCTGTATTAGCTGTTGATGATGTTGATTCTATGGATTTCTTAGTCTTATTTAGATCCTCTGAAACAGTCTGTGTCTTACTCTTTAAGGCGTCTACGTCGCTCTGTAATCCATTAACCTTTCCTTCTAGTGATGATAGCTTCGCTGATGTACCCTGCACCTGGCTTAGGATGTCTTGTAGTGTTGAGTTCATGTCTTGTAGCATTGATGTTATGCTTGAATAGTAGTTGTCAGCCTTATTACTTAGATCGCTTATGAGTCCGCTTAGATCGCTAGCCTTACTATTGATTAGCCCAGATACATCATCGAGTTTCGCTAGTATTAGTCCTTTGGTTGTATTGATTATTGCATAGATCTCTCCAGTTTCATCCGTTATCAATCCTACTAGTGTAGCGTTTAACTCGTCTATCTTAGCCTTGATCTCCTCATTACCGGTCTTTATGGTTGCTACATCACCCTGTATACCGGATAATACACCGGATATATCGGATAGTTGGCTCATTATCGTATCAAGTTTGCTGCTGACCTCACCGCTTGATTGACTCATATTATCTATCTTACCCTCTATTATGTCGAGCTGTGATGTGACAGATAGCTCTGCAGTAGCTAATACCTCACCAGTTAGTGGATCTACAAGTTTCAACATATGTACTCCGCTAGCTACCACTGGTATGTTTACCGAGGTTTTGAATGTTCCAAGCTTACTCGCTCTTAATAGTGATAGATAGTTTCCATCTAGGTATAGATACACAGTCTGGTTAGCAAATAATCCCGTAACATCTACATCGACTAATGCTGGAGCTTTAACCTCGATCGGTGATGCAACGATCTTCGGTAATACATAGAACGTTGAAGATCCATAATACATTTCATCAGCTGACAACACCTCTAATAAGTGTTCGCCACCGGGTATTACTGGTACTGTGAATAGGAATGTCACCTTACCCTCTTCATTCGTTGTTACATTCATTAGGAATTCTCCATCAAGTGTTACCGTGAACGTCTCGTTTGCCGGTGCACCTGTTAGATTTACAACAGCTGTATCTCCGACGTGTAGGAATGGATTGACAAAGGATATGTTTACAGGTTTCAGTAGAGCCCATTTAACAGCTCTGGCAAATATGTTGAAGGCGTCTAGCGTCCATGTCTCCATAGGTGTCCATTCTTCCGGTGCGAAGCTAGCCATTAGTATCCATTTAGCACCGCTCTCAGTGATCTTATAGCCTATTGATGCTCCATAATCATAGCCTCCTACAACCATGTCAGCTATAACTTCTCCGCTGAACCCATTGAACCATGCGAAGTCTGCATAGCTTTGCGTGAATAGTTGGACATCCTCACCTACACTATAGTCCTTCAGTATGAAGTGCTTCTCAAGTATCCTCACATACGGATATCCCATACCCCAGTCATCGCCTACCTCTGCTGGATCACCCGTGTATGCGCTTAGCACCTTTATACCGTAACCGTAGCTACCCCATTGATCAAGCCATATTATCGGTAGCCTTAAGGACTCCGCAGTGGATAGGAAGTCCATGAATGTGTAGTAGTCTGGGAATGGTACACCGTAGTGTCCAGCATATATTACTAGGTCGAAGAATCCTGTCGATATAGCATCTGTTAACTCTCCTAGATCTGTGTAGTCCTCAACATAGTATCCTAGGTATTCTAGGAACGACTTTATCTGTCCAGCATAGTCGTGTAGGATTGCTACACGTGGAATCCTCTGTAGTACCAGTGTATCTAGATCTGTTGTCTCGTTAACGTTAATGGTTGCATCAATGAACAGTGGAGCATATCCCTTAGCAGTGATCATTAGGGTGTATGTTCCAGCCGGTAGCCAGAAGTAGAAGTCTCCATTCTCGTCAGTTGTTACTGATATAGGTGTTCCTAGTACATCTACTTTAGCGCCTGCTAATACTACTCCATCACTGCCAACTACATGTCCGGATACATAACCGTATGGCTCCCTCTCTAGATACACTTCAACATATGTGTATAGATCCGCGGATACATCTCCGGACTTATCTAGAGATACACCACTCTTCTCTAATAATAATGGATCAAATCTTAGAGATGATAGATTAGTCTCACCTTCATATGCTAGCTTTACAGCATTCAGTAACACCTGTGTAGTCTGCATGCTGTATACTCCATCACTACCTGGCTCGATATACTGCATGTAATAGCTTTCACCCCAACTTGATAGGAATATCCATGGTGTACCACTACTTGATACCCAGTATGCTACACCTACACCGCTATATCCTGCAGATGTATCATTTACTAGCGCTAATACTTCCACGGGTACAGCAGGATCAAAGTATACAACACGGTAGTCTGCATA
>JALVIT010000105.1 GCA_027028545.1 Desulfurococcales archaeon | reverse complement strand
CTATATCGATATACAATCCTCTACGGGTCGTTTATCATCCCTATATGTTCATCTAGAGAATTATATAAATCTATGCAGAGCTGTACCAGGTGATAATGCAAAGGAGAAGGTAGTAAGTCTTCTGAGAGAACTGGGATATCTGGTTAATAATGATATAGATGTTGCTATAAGCCATGCAATAAACTTAGTCGCCGAAAGAGCTATTCTCTACGATATAGTGGTTTATGGGCATAAGGTTCTAGAAGAAGGGGGGTTCAACGGATGGGATGCAGTCGGTGGGATTATAGGTATATGTAGGCTTGGAGATAGGATTATTTATCGGGAGATCTATGTTCCGGATCAAGTTTTTAGATTATATGAGTTGGGTTTGTTCGCTAAAGTATATAATCCGCCGATACCTGGTGGTGAGGCATATTCTAGAGCTATAGACTATTTGAATAATAAGGTGAAGGCTAAATCCATCTATGAATATAGGTATAAAGGCGTCTACTGGTTAATCCTTAGAGATAGAAGCATTAAGAGCGATATATACTATCAGCCGATACCCCGTCTAGCATATAGATTCTACTTTCAAGTCGAAACACCGGAGGGGTTAAGAGACTATGATATATTTGTTGACGGTATAACTGGTGAAATATTAAGGGTTGTATAGTATAGGTGGAAATATATGTCGGGTATAATTAATATATTAATAGAGCTTGATAGGTGGTTTAGTTGTTGATCGGTAGGCCTAGACGTAGTTTAACCTATGAGAGACTAGTTATACATGAATACTATGATCCATATACTGAGCCAACGCCTAAATACTTGATACTAGGTCTTCCGGACGCTGGATTAGTAGGATCTATTGCTTCAAGATACCTAGTTATACAGCAGGGTTTGAAGCTTGTGGGTGAGATCGATTCTCCGGTATACTTCCCACCGGTATCCGTTGTTCATCGATGGACCCCTATGAGCCCGATCCAGCTATACATGGATAATGATAGGAGATACCTGGTATTATTATCCGAAGCACCGATACCTGTGAACGCTATCTATCCACTAGCCTATGCTATATTAGAGTATAGTAGAGAGATCGGTGTTGAAACACTAATATCCCTCTCCGGAATAGCTGTTCCAAATAGACTCCAAATATCGAAGCCAAAAATATACTGGCTAGCTAGCAACGATAAACTAGCTGAGATGGTTAAGGATCTGGACTTGAAGAAGCTCGATGAAGGATTCATAGTAGGACCCTACGCTGTAATACTCAAAGAAGCCCGTAGGAGGGGATTAAACAATATAGTGTTGTTCGCTGAATCCTTCCTAGATCTACCAGATCCGGAGTCCGCGGCAGAAGTATTGGTCAAGTTATCAAAGATGATCAATATAGACGTAAATGTCCAAAAACTACTCGAAGAGGCGGAGATCTTGAAGATCCAGACTAGGGAGTTGATGAAGCAAACCAAGAAGGCTATGAGTGAGATGAGGAAGGGATACGAGATGCAGATGCCCCTCATGTATCAATAGTGATCGGGGGTGGCGTGGATGGAGGAGTTCTTTGAGAGGATTAGGAGGAGGATGAAGGAGCTTATAGATGAGCTGAGCGAGGAGTTTGAAAGGACTAGTATCATGTGGACCCCGGACGGTATACTAGAACCACTAGTATCCTTTAACGAGTATCCGGATAAATATGAGGTTATAGTTGATCTACCATATGCTGATCTAAACGCTCTATCGATAACTATCAAGCATGGTAAGTTGATCATCGAATGTAGCTTACGTAGAGAGATAAGGTTTGAGAGATGGGGTGCTTATAGAGAGGTAAAATTCCATAGATATAGGACTATGGTGAAGATACCAGATGATGCAGATATCGATAATATGGCTGTTGAGAAGGATGAGTATAAGAGGGTTATTAGGATAATACTTCCAAAGAAGCGTATCTAAACAATATGTTTTAACCGGATATATGTATCTCGACTATATCACCATCCATAACAACATGGTCTAAACCGGTCTTCTCACCGGGATATTTAGCTGAAGGACCCCATATTTTGGCATACTTAAACTTCCTGACAAAATCCTTATGTATAGAGCGGGCTACATCGTATACCGTTGAACCCCTTCTAAGTATTAATGGCTTCTCGGCGATGGGTCCATTCGGCTGCTTAGTATATACCCTTATGATCTCCAGCTCCCTGAAGAGTATCTCTCCTAGGCGTTCAAAACCCCTACCCCATAATGCTGATGCAACTATGATCGGTATATCCGGTTCTTCACGGTGTATTATATATGCGTATCTCTTAGCCCTGGCAACGTCTAGATCAGCCTTATTGATAACTATTACCGCTGGTTTATACACTTTATTCTCAAATATAGCATCCTCAACATCATCCAGTGTAACCTCCCCATAGATCTTTACATGGGCATCATAGATCCTAAAGCTCTCGAGTAGTCTCCGGACATCATCGAGGGTTGCATCGATAAGTCTACCCATCAATGTTATCCTAATACCTGTCTTACCAAGCCTACTCCTCTCAATAATAACCCTACCCCGGGGTTTATGCAGTAGTATTCTAGCATCCTCCAATATCCTCTTAATGGATCTATAATCCTCTAAGGGATCCCTAGAATTATCCAACACTATGATCAATGCATCGGCGTTACGGGCTAATCCTAGGACGCGGCTATTCCATGGACCCCCCTCAACCATTATTGGAGGGGTGTCGATCAGCTGGAAATATATATCTTCATATCTCAACGTCCCGGGAAGGGGTCTCGTAGTAGACATAGGGTATTCCGCAACCCTAGTCTTAGCACCTGTAAGCCTCCGAACAATCATACTCTTACCCGAATTCGGGAATCCAATCAATACTATCTGTGCAGCACCCTCCTTCTCGATGAAGAAGGATACCCCACGCCCCCTTCTACGTCTCCTCCTCTCCTCAATCTCCTCACGGAGCTCTGCCAGTCTACGGGTAGCCCATAGTCTGAGGTTCTCAGTCCCCTTATGTTTTGGAACCGCTTTGAGAAACTCCTCCAATGCTTTAATCTTCTCCTCCGGAGTCTTAGCATCCATAACCTTTAGCCATTTAGCCCTAGCTTCAGCGGGTAGGTTAGTGACCAAGATCACTCACCATAAAACATTACGCTTAATATCCTCGTAGTGATCCTAGAATAATCAATATCCTTGAACCCTAATATTAATCAATTATATGTATAATCATATATAGTCAAGTATACTCTTGATCCTCCCCCCAATATACCATCTGGGAGCAATTCTTTCCAGGGTCTTCCACTTCCTCCTAACAATTCTAGGTGGTGTTGGGTATTTCTTATACATATTCCTTATCCACTCCACGGTTCTAGCATCGGATGGATAGCCAGAACCGATCTCGCCGAAAATCCTCCTTAGGGGTTTAAGTGAGTGGTCTCTATAATATTTAGCTATTATACTTGCAGCCGATACAATAGGGTATTTTTCATCCGCTCCAGCCTCCATATAGATGTCAACTTCTAGATCACCCTCTACCCCCTCGATATCTTTCACAAGTTTATTCTTTACACCCTTCACCTCGTCAATATATATTTGCACTGCTTCATAGTTGTTGTGTTTGGCATAGATTAATAAGGTCTTAATGGCTCTCATAATATTTCTTAAGGTTATCTTGTTGAGATTTCTGGATTCGATATGATAAGGTGTTATTATGATCGATCCTATTAGTTCCATTTTTTCACATAGTTTATGAAATATAATCTCCCTTCGATACCTGGATAGTTTCTTACTATCCATAACTCCCAGCTCGTATAGGATATGTTGTCTCTCCACGGATAAAGCAGTATATCCTATAACCATATCGCCTATAACCGGGCCTC
>JALVIT010000104.1 GCA_027028545.1 Desulfurococcales archaeon | reverse complement strand
AAGAAGAAGATGCTTAGAAAATTTTTTGGATTCTAAATCGTTAAATAGTTGAAGACCATTAACATTATCATAGGTATATACGTTGATGTCTATAGTATTTGCAGTATTGATAAGGAGAAATGATGGATTCGACAAAATATTGATTTCAGAGAGAGGTATAACTATAAACAATAGAACACAGAGTATAGCAGATATCACAAGCATAGTTGCCGAGAGCATACGGAGGGTTAGGATTAAGACCGATAAGTTCGAAGAACTCCTCCCCCTAGGAAGAATAACTATAACCATACAGAATATGGGTGAAATCTCTATAGAAGCCATAAACCCCCTGGCAACGGTTGAGAAGATCGTAGTATGGCTGAATAAGATGTATCGTGAAAGGGATGAGAAGGTTTTAATAATAAAGGAGTCTAAGGGGAATAAAATAGTATATACACGAGAATGAATATATAAATCGATCCCTCCTCCACATGGTTGATTATGGTAAAAATATTAAAGACCCGGTAGAGATACACCTATATAGCGCGCCGCCCCCTAGGATTGACGCCTCCGAAGAAGCCGGAGGTATTGGATGACCTAGGGGGACTTGCCCCTCGCATCACCACTATATTACTAGGTTGATCAGTTATGGGTGAGGCTGGAAGGGAGGAGTTGATGAAGAAGATTATATCTGTGCTTGAGACTATAGCTGATCCAGAGATAGGTATTGATGTTTATAATTTGGGGATGATCTATGGCATTGATATTATTGATGATAAACATGTGAAGATAAAGATGACTCTAACAACACCCTTCTGCCCCCTAGCAAATATTCTACCAATGATGGTTGTTGAAGAGTTGAAGAGGAAGTTGGGGATTGAAGCGGAGATAGAGATCGTTCTAGAGCCTCCATGGACCCCTGAGATGATGACTGAGAAGGGTAGGAGGATATTCAAGGAGAGATTCGGCTACGATATTGTCGAGGAGTATAAGAAGGCTTATAGTCAGCAATAAGTATATATAGATAATCTGTTTTACCGGAAATATGTATTTATACCGAGTATATATTTTTACCCTAACATGTATACTCTCCCTAAGGTGTATATAGGGTTGAGCTGGAGCATACTAAGGCTATTAAGGGAGGAGCCGGAGAAGCTTAGGGAATATGTTAGAAAGAGATACATGGACCCGGGGATAGTTGATAGAGCGTATAAACTAGATGTTGAGTGGAGAAAAACACTAACCGTGATCCAAGAGCTTAGACATAGACATAACGTTATAAGTAAGGAGATCTCCAGGATAAGGGATCCTGGTGAGAGGGCTAGGAAGATCGAGGAGGCCAAGAAGCTTCTAAGGGAGATAGAGGTTTTAGAGGAGAAGCTTAAAAGGCTTGAAGATGAGAGGGAGCGAGCTCTATTCTCACTACCAAACATTGTTCATGAATCAGTACCTATAGGTCCGGACGATACATATAATGTCCCTATAAGGTTCTGGGGTAAGCCTAGGGTTTGGAGGGGGCATCTCGAGCAGTTTAGGGAGCAGACGGAGAAGTATGGATTTAAGATCGATTATGAAGTTATAGATTGGAAACCCGTTGGACATGCAGATATGCTTGAAAAGGTATTAGTCCTTGGAGACACGTTTAAAGCTGGACAAGTTGCCGGTAGTAGATTCTACTATTTATTCAACGATATAGTTTTTCTAGATATGGCTCTACTAGCATATGCTATAGACTATCTAACATCTAAGGGGTATACACTAGTCCTACCACCATATATGCTGAGATATAAGATAATGATGGGCGTTATAGATATGGATACCTTCAAGGACGCTATATATAAGATCGAGGGTGAGGATCTATACCTCATAGCAACAGCCGAACACCCCCTGGCAGCACTACATGCTGGCGAGGACATACCTGAGGAGAAGCTACCGTTGAAATATGTAGGTATAAGCCCATGCTTCAGGAAGGAGGCTGGTGCTGGTAATAGGGATTTGAAGGGTATTTTCAGAGTCCACCAGTTCCATAAGGTTGAACAATTCGTATATGCGAAGCCCGAGGAGAGCTGGGAGATCATGGAGGAGCTGATAGGTAATGCCGAACACCTATTCCAGGGTCTAGGTTTACCGTATCGTATAGTGAATATTGCTAGTGGAGACCTGGGTGCACCGGCAGCTAAGAAGTATGACCTTGAGACATGGATGCCGGCTCAGGGTAGGTATAGGGAGATGGTTAGTTGTAGTAATGTGACTGATTGGCAGGCCTATAGGCTGAGGATCAGGCTTATACGTAGGAGGGGGATGGTTAAAGAATACCTACACACACTAAACTCAACAGCAATAGCCAGCACTAGAACCATAACCGCCATACTCGAAAACTTCCAAGAACCCGACGGTGTAGTTGTTATTCCTAAAGTTCTGAGAAAGTACTTGGAGGTATTTGATAAAGCACCTAAAGACGCTATACACCCGGTTAAGAGGGAGAAAAACTAGACTTTTCTAAACAAACGCTCCACCCTTTAAAAGCATACCCTCCTAGAATTCATAATTATAGGGTGTAACATATAATGCCTAGTGGTAGACGTGATGATAAACCGATACAGATACATTTATACCTAGGATTCGATGAGGAGAGCGACCAAGCACTGCAGAATGCATGGGAAGCAGTTAAGGAGTTATTGGATGAGGGTATAAATGTAGAGTTAATACCATACAATATATGGCTTACAGATCCAACGGGTTCAGAACTATTCGAACTACCAAAAATAGTCATAGATGACGAGGTTATAAGCATGGGTCATGCACCGGATAAAGAGGAGATAATATTTTATGTTAGAAGGAGATACCTCGCTTTAGAGGAGATCGAAGTAAGGGAAGCAACCATAGCTCAATGAGCATACATAATAATACAATCCTTCATTGGGTAATGAATATATAGGAGTTTAAACAAATATATACATGCCGAGCGGTACACCGCCCACAGAAACCAAACACCACCTACATCCCACCACCGCCCAGGATACGAGGGATTTACAGCGTTTCCCCATGAAAACACACCGATATAGCATGTTACAAAACAATATCCCAAGCATCTTTAGCAATTTCAAACGATTTTAGCACTATATGCTAATGTATGCCTAAACCAATGCCCCCGAGATATTTTATGGGGCCCATAAAGCGATGGGCCTCACGGGGGCCTAGATGGCGGTGGTGGTTCCGGGTGGTGTACCGCGATGAGGCTCCTCCTACTAACCCATCTACATGTTTCTAGATATGCTTCTATAGTTGATTCTATGATATCCCATATCTCTATGTATTTTACAAATAGTATGCCTAGGAAGTAGTCTCCAGCACCGGTTGTATCATATCCCTTTCTGCATCTATCCATATATCTCTCCTCTACTTCATATATCCTTCCCCTTTCGATCACAATAGGTGTTTTTACTCCACGTGTTATAATAATGAATGATCTATTTCTCTTCGATATCGATGATGTTATCTTCAGAATTTTCTCCTCCTCAAGTGTTTTATAGGATTTCTTTAGCTCGTCGATGCTGGTATGTATTATGTCTAAATATCTAATCATATACTCTATATCCTCAACATCGATATACTTGATCACACCATCAGAATCATACGTTCTAATAAAACCCTGTAGATCAGCTGCTATGATCAGCGTATATGGTTTTATAGTCCTAATGAGCTGATATGGTATTTCTCTAAGAACCGGGTTTAGAATTGTGTATCTGCATGGTCTATGCTTTGTGTTAACTAGTAGTTTCTCCGAAGTCTCTTCAACAATTATTCTCCTATTACTAGTTGTGGTTTCATATAGTAGTTTGAATGTGTTTGGTAGTTTAGAGTAGTTTAATGCTATAACGT
>JALVIT010000103.1 GCA_027028545.1 Desulfurococcales archaeon | reverse complement strand
ACCATTCAAAGCACCGGGGATCAAGTCGAGTATTGAATCTATCTCGGGCTTATCCCTCGGAATAAATGTTCTGAGGACGATAGTCTCCTCCTCGGGTAGAAATACAAGGTAGTAGTCGAGTCTGATCAAGTTCTTATCCGGAAAATCCGTTCCAACAAGTGTCGATAGATAGAAGGATTCAACACCGTAACTACTATGTATAAACTCTATGATCCTACGTAGATCCCCGGGTTTAAACTCGTAAACCCTACGATTAGGCTTAATAACCCCAGCCTCCACCACTAGCTTCTCATCTAGGAGCTTCTTAACGATTTCTTCAACAGGCATATGGGATCACTTCTTCTCAAGCTTTTTGAGGAGTTTAACTATTCCATCAAGGATTGCCTCGGGGCGTGGGGGGCAGCCAGGGATATACATGTCTACGGGTACAACCTTATCAGCACCGGCTAGAACCGGGTATGCGTTATGGAATACTCCACCACTAATAGCACATGCTCCTACAGCGATCACGAATTTCGGGTCGGGCATTTGATCATATAGTCTCTTAAGCCTCTCACCAGCCTTCTTAGTCACAGCCCCCGTTACAACTAGTATGTCTCCATGACGAATACTGGGTGCTAGTTTAACCCCGAACCTCTCCGGATCGTATAGTGGTGTTAACGCTGCTAAAACCTCTATATCGCATCCATTACACGCACCAGTGTTGAAGTGTACTAGCCATGGCGTATACTTTATGATCTTCGTATCATTACCCCTTTCAGCCTTCACTGTTTCAGCCCTGGTCTTCTCAGCTTCTTTAGCCTCACTACTACCCACTATAATCACCGTGATAGACCTATTGATAGTATAGTTTAATTATTTGGCGTTAGGATATCCTAACTAGATTAGATGCATATGCAACCCTTCATAGAATAGTATTATAAAGGCTACAAATGACACGATCAGTAATAGTATGCGTTCAAAATAGATCCTTGGATCAAAGGCTAGGACTAGGAGTTCTCCGAGGAAGAGTCCGAGGAAGAAGAGGGAGTATATCATTAATCGTGGAATAAGCTTATTCTTCAAAATAATATATCCCTCAATATTTATTCTATCACCGATCACGTATCCCTCGCGAACCCTCCTAACAACACCCATACTCATAAGCTTCTTCAAATGGTAGTGAACACTACTATGCGGTATCCCGAGGGCTTCAGCGATCTCCCTAACGGTTCTAGGTTCACCGGATTCAAGGAGGTATACGTAGATCTTTAAACCTGTACCACTAAGCCTTCTCTCAGACACACCTAGCACCATATTTGTCTCTGTAGGCTAACAGATATTAAGTTAACCAGTTAACATCCTTGTCCAACAACTTGTACAAGATATCCAATAGCTAACATTAACTATAAACAGAGCCCTATTTTATCGTGGAGGTGGAAGGATATGGATAATAAATACATCCTAGTAGGATTAATAGCACTACTAATAGGCTTACTCATACCATTAATAGGCTATAACACGCTGCCGAGCGGACAAATATACATACCTGAAACAACCAGGACACCCCAGATAGGGCCGGTTTTCGGAGAAATATCTCCATGGAATGAATCAGCCGGGTTAAAGCTCGATAATCTATACGTATTCAACTCCTACACAGAATTATTCAATACGATACATAGATACGCATCAACACAGGGGACTGGTGGAGTAATACCTGAATCGTTATTAATATATAAAGGACCATACCTCACATATACACCATTAGCATTAACAGCTACAGCTGGTATAGAATCCGGTACTAGGGAGAGCTATGGAGGAGAGGCGAGTCCCAGCTCATACTCTACTACGAATGTCCAGGTTGAGGGTGTTGAGGAGGGCGATATAGTTAAGACTAATGGTAGGATCATTGTTGAAGCTGTAAACGATAAGATCTATATAATTGATGCGGAACATGATACCCTAGCGAAAAACCTATCCTATACAGATACATATATTGTAGAGATCTATCTAGTCGGTGACAACCTAGTAGTTATAGGCGTTAAGTTCGGTAATGAAAGGATAATTAAGATCCAGGCTGATGGTGGAGCATATACTGTCATGATCCCATCATATAATACAACTGTCAATATATATGATATGTCAAACCCCTATAACCCGGTGGTAAAGCATACGTTTGAGGTATCCGGTCTGGTTGTTTCAACAAGGTTCACAAACGATACATTATATGTGGTTTCGAGTGCTCCAGTGGCTATGGATGGGAACGTCATAGTTCCAATGGTAAACAATATGCTTCTATATCCACGTGAAATACTCCTAGTACCAACCGGGTCTATGTCTTTAAGCCAATACACGGTTATAACGGCTATAAACATACTGGATGGATCATTTACTAAGAGGGCGTTCCTATCTGGTAGTGCTTCTAGAATATACATGTCACATAAACACCTAGTAGTAATAACAACTAGTGGTGCACCATGGTTCCCATATGCTAGTGATGCATTATGGATTGCTACAAAATATGTTCCAAAGAACGTCTCGGATAAGATGATCACACTACTGAATAAACATGATATATCCGGTGCTAGAAGGGTTTTCGAAGAATACCTAACAAAACTATCGAATACGGGTAGATCAGATGAGGTTAGAGAGCTGATCAATAATATCAACATAGAACTCACAAGGAAGCAGTACTCCTACAACACAACACTATACGTATTCAATGTTAACGGGTTAAACCTAGAGTATAAGGGTAAATTCTCAGTTAAGGGGAGGATTCTAGACCAGTTCGCCGTCGAAGAGTATAGAGGCAAATATCTGATCGTTGCAACAACCTATAACACATATGTCACGAAGATCCGTGCATACTTCAGCACATATATAGAGGGCTTAGAAGGCGGGAAAACCATAACCGTTATCGAGGATGGACATACGAAGACATATGAGATCCCGGCTGGAGAAGCTGTGAGGAGGAAAAGGGTATCAGTATACTTTGAAACAAATAGGGTTATCCACTCAAACCTATTAACAATATTCGATCTAGACAATATGAGTATTGCTGGAAAACTCGATAATATAGCCGGTAACGAAGACATATATGCTGCTAGACTAGTTGGAGACCTATTCATGCTGGTAACGTTTAGAAGGATCGATCCATTGTTTGCGATAAACATATCGGATCCTTATAATCCGGAAATTGTTGGATTCCTAGAAATACCTGGATACATGGATTATCTACATCCAATATCTAGGAATATATTATTGGGTCTAGGTGCTGATCGGGATAGGCTTGTTATAAGGTTATACGATATATCTGATCCGAGGGATATAAAGGTGTTATCTGAGCTTGTCTTTAAGGATACTGGGAGTCCGGCATTAAAGGATTATCACGCAATAATGTTTAACCCATCCATGGAGAAATTCTATATACCTATATCGAGGTATGCCGTATTTACACGGATAAATACATGGTGTAGTGTATGTATTGGTGCTGCAGCTATAAGCTATGAGGGTGATAAGCTAGTTGTAGATGATATATTATGGTTGAAGGGTGCTTCGAGAATACTATATATAGATGATAAACTCTATGTTGCATCTCCATCAATGATAAAGATCTATGATATACAGAGCTATGAGGAGATCGGTGAGATAAAACTACCGTGAAGGAACACTATCAACACTTAGAGAGGCTGCAACTATCTGTCCAAAACCCACCCCTTCATCATTAGGGGGTATTCTTTCCGGTAATACTATTTTTAACCCTTCAATCTTCAACCTATCCTCTAATCCTGCTATGAGGTATGTGTTTACAGCCGCTCCACCGGAGACCACGACTTCATTATTGATCCTATAACCCTTTATGCTCTTAACGATCAATTCTCCAT
>JALVIT010000102.1 GCA_027028545.1 Desulfurococcales archaeon | reverse complement strand
AAGGATCTATCCCTAATACTATATGTGTTGAGGGGTTCGTGAAGTCTAGGTCTAATAGCCCCGTCTTAAAACCCCTACTAGCCGATCTAGCTGCTAATAGTGTAGCTATGATTGTTTTACCGACACCGCCCTTACTGCTCATAACAGCTACTATCTTTCTAACCCCTCTAAGCCTCCTAGGTATAACTAGTAGTCTTGGATCACTCATATTATTCTACCTCGATCCCTTCAATAGATAAGCCCCTCCCACTAACTATTTCGAAATCCCTACTACCACATCTCGGACATTTGAAATAGGAGTAGGCTGCTTCTGGGACGAAGTGTATTGCTTCTCTAATCTGTTCTCCAACCTCATCTAGTTTAGGGGTCCATTTGTATCCGCATCTACGGCATCTGAGTCTAACATCTTCGTCGATATACTCCACCTTCTCAACGGGTATATTCTCTGATTCAAGTATTGTTTTTAGAGCAAAGTCTAGGATCTCTCTATCAATGCTTTGAAGGACTCCGAGCCTTATCCTCAGACTTTTAACCCTTCTGCCATGATCAATTTTCTGCTTCACATAGCTTACTATTGCCTCTGCTAGAGCCCATTCATGAACCATAGCTGATCTACCCCAAGATCTTATGCATGTATGGGCTATTGCCCGGTCTATAATATCCATGCCTTCTATAATATTCTCTAACCCCTACACCGCTTAGGATAAGCATCTTCCTAGCATCATATTCTTCAACCGCTATCCTCTCAGCCTCCCTCAATAGTTTAGAGCCCCAGCCCTTATGTTGCCATGAATCACCCTTTTCACCAACTGGTATTTGTGGCCCGTAGACGTGTAGTTCTCTAATGATCGCCGTCCCAGAGTCTATCTCGGGTCTATGAGCGTATTCGCTCGGTATACGCATCCTTATGAAGCCTATAATTATATCATTCCTCGTATCCTCGACCGCTAGGAATTCCTCTACACCCATACTAGCCTCATACGTGGTCCTTGTGATCTCTATATGTTTAGGGTCTGGAAACCTATTATACTTCCAAGCCTGTAACCCAACCTCTCTAAACCTGATCTCCCTAATCCTGATCCCCTTCTCTAAACACCTTTTCTCAACATATTCTCTAAGATTAGCCCTCCGAGTACCCGCTGCGACCTCCTGTGCCGGTATATCTCTACGTATACGCATTACGCGGACATATTTCGGTATATAGCGATACATCTCCGATATAACCTCGATAGCTGTCTCATCATCGTACGGTTTATACTGCCCCCTCCTCCACCATTCATAAAGCTTTGTTCCAACAACAACCTCGGTTGGATAGATTTTTAGCATGTCCGGTCTATAATCCGGGTTTTCGAATATCTCCCTCATCATCTCTATATCCCTATCGGGATCGCTTCCAGGCAGTCCCAGCATCACATGATACACGATCTTGAATCCCGCATCCTTAAGTATCCTCGTAGACTTTATAGTCTCCCTAACACCATGTCCACGATTAACCCTGATTAAGACATCATCATATATCGATTGAACACCTAACTCCACACGCGTAGCTCCATAATATAGCATGCGGTCGGCATGTTCCTCATATCCATAATCGGGCCTTGTTTCAATAGTTAATCCAACACATCTATACCTAGCAGTCTCGTTTCGAAGCTGGGCATTCACCAGATCCCATTTCCTAGGAGGGTTTGGATCGGGGAATCTATTGAGGGCTTCGAAGACCATTGATATGAACCATTCCTGATACCTCTGTGGTGTTGCTAGAAATGTTCCACCCATAACTATTATCTCGATCTTACTCGGTTTATGACCTAGATAAATATATTGTCGAAGCCTCTCGTTGATCTGCCTATATGGGTGGAAGCTATTCCTCCTAGCCCTGCGTAGAGCTGGTTCGTTTCCGAAATAGCTTTTGGGAGCATTCCACTCAGGTCCCCCGGGGCAGTAGTAGCAGTTGAAGGGGCATGGTAGGGGATGTGTCATTACAGCTACAACCGTTACTCCGCTCAAGGCTCTAGATGGCTTCCTAAAACTGAATCTCAGCATTCTCTCCAAAGCATCCTACACCATGGTTTAAAGTAATGTGTATAGCCGGGTTTATATAGGTGGAATTTCTAGGCTAGATATACATTCCTAATCTTACCCCTTAGATATTTTATCAATGAGGTCTTCTCATATAGTTTCTCGTTGAAATATGTCTTTATCATCGACTGGATATATCCCTCTCCAACATTTAGTTTATCGGATAATCCTAGTAGTTTTGATAGATAACCCTCGGGGCATAGCGTATCTATAAATTCCTCCTCAATATCCTCCCTTATAGGTAGTTTATTAAGTCTAATTAATCCATGAAGTATCTCATGGATTGCTAGATCGATTATTCTATCCGGATCATTCTCCACTCCAGCCATAACCGATATTACTAGGTATTTATCCTCATCCAGTAGGAGGCTTCCATAAAGCCCTTTTAGGGGGTTAAATCCTATGATCACATATACTTCATCATAGAACTTCTCTATCTCCAATATCCCTCTAAGCCTACTAACCACTTCATCCATTATATCCCCATATCTCTTCAAGACCTTTTCAGCTGTAAGATTTAGATCAGCTTCTACTAGATCCCAGTTATAGATATCTATGGTATCAAGTATTTCGAGGTATTTCTCCGTCTCAGCATCGCTGTACCTATTTATTATTGCTCTAAGAATCTTATTCCATAATCCATATCTCTCAATAACATAGCCTACGAATAATAGCTTCGATAGCTCACCCATATTATAGACATATAAGTGATCATGCTGTGCCAGCGATGGAACATGGTATAGATCGTATAGTATAGCTATTAGATGAGCCTTCTTAGATACTAGTGGTTTCAACATCATTACCGGCATCCCTTCAATACCATTTATCCTTATTTAATTATTTATTATTGAATCTATATACTGTGTTTAAAAAATCCAGCTAGTAGATGTTTAGGGCTGGAACCATGTTGATCGGGGATCTTATACTTGAGAGGCTTAGGAGAACATATAGGCTTGAACTTGGAGAGTTTATAGCTCCAAGGCTTAGGAAGCGTAGTTTATTCGAATTCATTATAGGGGTTATGCTTAGCCAGAATACTAGTGATAAGAATGCTATTAGAGCATATAATAGGCTGGTAGAGATCTATGGTTCACCTATAACCCCTGAAAAGATCCTTTCAAAACCGTTAGAGGTTTTAATGGATGCTATAAGGCCTGCCGGACTATACAGGGTTAGGGCTTCAAATATCTACGAATTAGCCAAGCTCTTCAAGAATAGGGATTTCATCGATGAATTAATTAGGAGGCTAAGGGAGTCCAGCATTGATGAAGCCCGTAGAATACTCCAATCATTACCCGGTGTTGGTATTAAGACCGCTGATGTTGTTCTATCCCAGTATTTTGGCAGACCAGTGTTCCCGATAGATACACATATTCGTAGGATCACGCGTAGACTGGGATATGTTAAATCTGGTAAATACATGGATATTAGTAGGTGGTGGATGGAGAACACTTCTAGGGAGAACTACGTGGAGCTACACCTACTACTAATAACACATGGTAGGAGGATATGTAGAGCACGTAATCCTAGATGCGATATATGCCCTTTAAGAGATATGTGTAGCTATGGTAGTGGGAGGGGAGATGTCTAGGGGTAAGCTCCTAAGAAGGCTGGCGAGGGAGGTGTTAGGCGAGGAATATGCTAGGAGGCTTTGGGGTAGGTTAGAGATTATAGGGGATATAGCTGTTATAAGAGTCCCCTTCGACATAGATGTTGAAAGGCTTAAACCCCTAGCTGAGAGGATCCTCGAGGAGCTACCATATGTTAAGAGTGTTTGGGCTGGACTACCCG
>JALVIT010000101.1 GCA_027028545.1 Desulfurococcales archaeon | reverse complement strand
TTTAGCTCAGGAGAGATAATATACCTCAAACCAGACTGGACAAGGATAGCAATATTCGACTATGAAACAGGTAAGGCTTTAGAATAAGTAGTGTCGTGGAATATATGAAGGTAGAGGGTTTCCAGCGGAAAAGGATCGATGATTATAAGGTATTCTATAGCGAGGATATGATAGAAAATATTAAAGAGTTAGGCGAGAAACTTAAGGATCATAGCCTAACACATGTAAACTCCACAAGCCTTGGGGGAGGAGTGGCTGAAATACTATACAATATGGTTCCATTGATGAGGAGTATAGGTATAGAGACCATATGGGAGGTTATTAGGGGGGATGAATCCTTCTTCAAGGTAACTAAGAAGATCCATAACGCATTACAGGGTGCAGAGATCGATCTAAGCGATGAGGAGAAGAAAATATACATCGAGAACAATAGGTTGAATGCTGTTGAAGAATTAAAGCTTGATACCGATATAGTGGTAGTGCACGATCCACAGCCTCTCCCTCTAAGAAGGTTCTATGGTGATCATAGGAGATGGATATGGAGATGTCATATAGATCTAAGCACACCGTATAAACCAGTCTGGAAATTCATATCGAAACTCCTAGAAGGTTATGATGCATCAATATTCCACATGAAGGAATATATTCACCCAGAAACACCAACACCTAGAAAATACGTAATGCCCCCATCAATAGATCCCCTAAGTCCTAAGAATATAGAGCTGGAATGGAGCCAGGTGGAGAAAATACTTGATAGATACGGTGTGGATCCGGAGAAACCCATACTATTACAAGTAGCCCGTTTTGACCCGTGGAAAGACCCCTTTGCAGCAATAGATGTCTATAGACTAGTTAAGAGGGATTATCCTGGAACCCAACTACTACTGGTAACAGCTATGGCAACGGACGATCCAGAGGGTTGGGAGTATTTTGAGAAGACGGCTAGATACGCTGGTATGGATGAAAACATATTCCTACTAACAAATCTTAAAGGTGTGGGGGCACTAGAAGTTAACGCCTTTCAGAGAGCTGCTACAGTAGTATTACAAATGTCTAGAAGGGAGGGATTCGGACTAGCAGTTACAGAAGCACTATGGAAAAAGAAACCAGTTATAGCTAGACCTAGGGGTGGTATTAAGCTACAGGTGATAGATGGTATAACCGGTTATCTAGTGGAGACTGTTGAGGAAGCGTATAGGAGGACAAAATACCTGATAGAACACTCGGAGATCAGGGAGAAGATGGGTGCTGAAGGCCATAAACATGTATTGAGAAACTTTACTATAGTGATTCATCTAAGGAACTATCTAAAAATACTATTAGACCTGTTAAATCAATAATTTTTATCCTAATCTCCCTTCGACAAATATGTTAAATACCTTTACATAGGAGAATGTCATCTTCTCAGTAGCTACCACACCTATATAGTCTTCATCGACACCATGTTGCACTATTGATAGATAGAAGGACAGATTAACCACATATATTTCACTAGCTACCAGTACTTTGCCTGGGATTTTATATAATGTATACTCCGGCACCCCGCAGTAATAATGCCATGCGTAGACAATTATATTAAGTATATAATGACTCATATTTGTATCAGTGATAATTTTATCATAGCTCATTTCAAGAATTGCAGGATTAACTGATTCGCTGCTAAAGAATTTCTTTATATTATCTATTCCATTAATGTTGCCTGGATAATCAAAATATATGCTTGACCTTATGAAGTAGAAGAAGGTAGGTATATCATCAATAGTTCTGACCATTTCTGTATTAATTATATGTTTAAGTGATTGATCGACTGATAGAGCATATCTATTATTTATCTTAACTATGTATATTGACGAATTAACATCATTAACCCATGGATTACTACTAGCTATATGGTGTTTAAGCATATCGATAGGTATGAGTATCGATGGTGCGTAATATGTTGCTGATGTAAGACTTGGTATAGGTTTAATAGATGAATTGACAGGTTGGATCTTCGAGTCATATACAACTATACTTCTAATGTATGGTTCCCTTTCACTAGCAAACCAGTCACCACTATGTACATAGGTTTTAACCTCATCTATGAGCTTATGACTATAAACCATAATTGACGCTTTAGTTATTGATGGCTCCTCTACACGTAGGATCGGTTTGGTTCTAAGACCATTTATAGGATTCATAAATATATAGTTTGAATCAGCTAACTCAATATATCTTATAATATTTGAACCATGAGCTTCTTCCAATATATTGTGATCAATAACTATAGTTAGTGATGTAAAAACAGCAAATTTAACGTAGTGAGAGTCGGTGAAGAAGATGAATGGTTCTCTGATTAAATGTGTAACATATACCCTACCAATCTCTACATCGATATATCCATTACGATACTTCTCATCTACAACTTCTCTCAATCTTCTCAGGGCTTTATAGTATTCCCCCAAGAACGGTCTCTTCCACTCAATAATTGTATATTTGTATAGTGATTTAATCATAGGGGTTTCCGGTATTTTGAGTATTAATGGATAAGATGATACGATAACTAAGTATATTCCCACAAATTCAAAATCAATAGTTACATTTCTGAAAAACCTATCAATACCTGAACTTAACGATGTATTTATAGTTAAGGATAAATTATTATATATGGAAGGATTAGTTGGTAGCTTCACATATACGACTATCATAGCCCATGATCTCGAAACCCCTATCTCCTTGATTGTGTGATTCGATAATATTACTGATGAATCGGCTACAATATTGGCTGAAAGATCTATATTTAACCTATCCCTCGGCGTTTCAGAGTTATGAAGTCTAATCATTATAACTACTGCAATGATTTTTCCTCTATTAACCTCTATAAATCCTTTAATTCCAGGTATTATAGAACTAAGGCTAACATTTATTATACCATATCTTTCAGACCCGCTGAGCATTATTCTTAGGTATTGATAGGGCCCATCCTTATGTGTTATCATTAACTTATATAGTTGCTCATTATCGACCATATCGTTTGTTCTCTTATCGATTATAATTGGTTTAAACAACCAGCCAGTTCTTCTATATAGTTTCAATCGATCAGTTACGCCTTTGCGGATGTCTCCGAAGTATAGCTTTCTTATTTTATCTATTGTGAAATCCTTTGATACCCCGATTTTAATCTCGCCTATATTTGTATCATTAAAGGAGCTATGTAAAGGTTTAGAGTATATGTATGAAGGTTTAAGTCTATAACTATCACTGAGAAATGCATAGATTATTGGCGATGCAACTATTTCCAACGATATAAGTGTTATTGCTAATAAGATAATTAGAGCTTTTTCCCTCCTCATAGGATCATAATACATAGATAGCCCCTCTACCCACATGATAAAATATTTATTTGTATTCTGATACTTAAATTTTGAGAAATATTGTTTACTTTCTGATCAGTCCTAGTTTTCTCCCAATAAGTCTCCTCTTCAAAATATATGCGGGTGAGCCTCTGTTCGTGGCTTTCAATTCTTCACTTGTCAGTACTGAGTCGATGTATTCTATAGCTTTAACCGGGCTGTGAAGGGCTAGTTCATCTATTCTAGCCTTTAGATTCGGCCATATTATTTCATTAATTATTTTAATTGCTAAAGGTTTTGGGGCTAGTAGTGTCTTCTTCAACGCTTCATCTATATGATCGCTTACTACTAGATCATTGATCTTATCTACAATTGTGGAATATAGCTTATTAACAACTGCCTCGATGAATTCTGCCGGTAAATTCTTACTATAATCCCTTAATAGGTATTCCAATAGGCTCCTATTGATATGGTCTATGTATTCCGGTTTGAATATGTCCCTATATGTATTGATCAACTCCTTGTCTATATTCTTTAAACGTAGAGTCTTCTTATAGCCATATAC
>JALVIT010000100.1 GCA_027028545.1 Desulfurococcales archaeon | reverse complement strand
CTTATAGACCGCTAATGGGTTTCTACCACCCTCACAGTATCCCTCAATGGGGCATAATCCATAACTCTTCATAGTATCACAATTATATGGTAGATATTTTTTACGCGAACCCCTTAATCCAGCAATATGCTCGATCTGGTAGCGGGCGATCTTCTCGTTGAAGTCCGGCGTGTTTTTGAAGTATTCTAGTATAGAATCTACATCTAAGCCTATACGGGCTAGGAAGGCTGCTACGGTGAATCTCTCATGGTGTCCAAGGTTCTCACCGCTAACCAATCTATTTATCAGCTTCTTAATGCATGGAGGATAGGCTTCCGGATCAATGACTCCGCTTGTAGCCTTCTCAACCTCTAGCGCTATTGATTGTTTTTCATACCATCCGGTCTCCTCTAGGATCTTCTCTAGATCCCCTTTCAGGAACATGTATTTATCCATGTCTATGTCTAGTTCATCATAGATCAAAGTTATCCTCCTAGTTATAACCTCTTCAAGTATCCTTGTATAAACATCTCTCTCCAGGTAGACGTATCCATTGTGTAGTATCTGGTTTACCAGCATGTATTTTGGATCACTTATAAGCCTTCCACTATATTCTAGGTAATCATATACTTTGATCATTAATGGTTTAGACTCCATGATCAATACCCCCTTCTTAACATCGACGGGTATCTTTGGGGGATTCGGAGATAGCTTTACATCTAATCCAAGCATACGTCCTATCTCGATGAGAGTGTTCAATGGCTCCCTTCTTAAGCTATACCATGCATTCTTGGCGTATGCTATAGAGGTTTTCACGACCAGTTTCCTATCACCAATTATCTTCAACGCTATTAGGAGTGAGTAGAAGGCTAGTATCTCCTCCTCACTAGTATACCCTCTGGGCTCCGGTATGCGGTTCCTAGATATTATTGATCTTAGTATGTCGAGCATCCTCCTCCTAACACGATTATCTGGATCGGATAATACATTGTATAGTTTTAAACCGGGCCATAATATGTTGATCGTCTCATCCAGATCTGCTAGGAAGGGGTAGTTGCTATAGTCTATTATAACCGCCAACTCTAACACCTAGATCAGTGGGGACGGGTTCCGTTCATCCAGACCTGATCACCCGATGGCGTATTCATCATTTAGATCTGAAGGTATTAGTTGATGTGGCGGGTTTCAGCGCTTTGGCCCCACATCACTTCTCAGGCGACCTCCCGGTTATGGGAGGTCCCCATTCATCATACCCGCCTCTAATCTATCTTATACCTTTAGAGTTATATATTGTTCATCCCCCTATTCGATCCTGAAATATATCGCCTCCCTACCTCCAACCTTTACCCCAGGCTTCACCCTGAAGAATATCGATCTACCGTTTGGCTCTACACGGTATGGTACTCCGAGCTCTGCTTTAACGAATTTAGCGTTTTCTGGGAGGTTCCATAATACTATGTATTCATACTCGGCTATCTCCTCCTCATATATGTTCTCGTATAGGTTCATACCCTTCTTCAACTCACCCTTAAACTCTATTAGGAATAATATGTATGGTAGCTCGGGCTTCCCCCTAAAACCTATCTCAACATCCACTACTCTCGGAGGGGCTTCAACACCGTTTATCAATACCTTCTCCTGGTCTAGATAGTACTGCATATTGTCGGCTAGCATTCTTATCTCCCTCTCAAACTTATCCTTATCCCTCTTCAGGTTCCAATAGTATCTTGATTCGTCTAGGTAGTCGAAGACCACTATCTGGTCTACAAGCCCTGTTTCATGCATTGTGAAGAATCCGTGAGCGTATAGTGGTTTCGGCTCACGGCTCATTTCTTCCTCAACTCCTTACGAAGCTCCTTATATGATTCATATCCCTTCGATGTTAGTTTTATGATGTTGTATTTACCCGATCTTATGATCTCCAGGTAGCCCTCCTCAGCCAATTTTCTAACCCTCCTACTAATGGTTGATTTAGGCTTACCAGTCAGCCTAACCAGTTGGCTCTGCTTAATACCCTGTGGTCCAGCATTCCCTACGGTAAGTATTATCTCTTTAACGGTTTCATCCTCGAGGAGTCTACCCGGTGGTATGGTTACTACAACTGTTTCGGCTGATTTATACCTATATATCAAATATGCTGCAACCGCTACGGCTATAGCTGCTATGATCCATAATAATGTTGTGCCCCATGGTGTTACTGGTGGTATGGTTGTTGTCTTACCTGCAACACCTCCCCCACCAGTTGTTGCTGGTGGTGTTTCCGCCGGGATCCTTATTATTATTATATAGTTTTGTGGTTCATTCATAGTTATCTTAGTCGTATTATCCGTATATTCGACTTTAGCCTCTCCGAGCGGTACTGATACATTATATTTATCTAGAAGCAATAGATTTACCCTAAAGCTCGATACATCTTCATATGGTGTTAGATTTAGGCTTAAAACATATGCACCAACACCTATCTCCTCGATCAGCCCCGAAACTGTATATCTAATTGCTACTTCATCCGTGTTGTTAGCGTATACGTTAACCGTGTTCTTTTCAACACTATATAATAATTCATTACCATTACCGTCTTCAACCGATACTATCTCCACATTTGCATTTGGTAGCAGTGGTATTGAGACCAGGGTGTTCCTCAACAAACCACTATATTTTACATCCATAGATACTATACCCGTATCCTCCTCCGGTATGTATTCCATATCTATGGTTATCCTACTAACCCTATTTTCACCATAAACTATACCGGTATTGTATAGGGTGTTTAGGAATATAAATATTAATAATACAATAAAATAAACCGATATAGCAAATCTACTATACAGCATCCCACTCATCCACCTAAATCATGATCTAAAAGCTGACGAGTTATGGGGTCTAGCTAGGATTGAAAATATGTAGGGTTATGGTTAAAAATCAATCCTCTTGAATCTATCTACGTAGGGCAAATACTACAACGACTATGACTATGACCGCTATAATAACTATTAACCCTATAATCACTGGAGAGATCGATGGTGCTGGAGCGGGGGTTGTAGTAGTTCTACTGGATACAGTTATTCCCGGTGTTGGTGTGGATGTTTGCGTTATGGCAGCCGATGTCGTTGTGGTTGATGTAGTGGTTGGTGATGCCGTATAGGCGGTTGTTGTCTTTGTCGGTATGAATGTTTCCGGTGATACATATACTGTTATAACGTATATTGTTGATTCATCTAGTTTGATCACAGTTGTATTATCACTATACTGTGTCTCAACATCGGGTTCTGAATCAACGCTATATTTACCCGGTAGTTCTATGGTCATTGAAACCGGTATATCCTGGTATATTGATAGGTCTATTACACCACTATATGCATCGGGACCGATCTCATCCATTAGATCGGCTACCATATAGTATATGTTTATTGTCTGTGTATTGTTTACATATATGGTTAATACGTTATTCTTTGAATCATAGCTATATGGGAATATCTCCCCATTATCCCCTGTAACATTTATCACTGTTATCCCACTCCCATTGATCAATGGTATGTCTAATACTACACCGTTATCGCTTATATACTGGTCGAATACTATCTTCTCATATACCGAACCCTCCCCTATAACCGGATCGTATGCTACATATATCTCAATACTCTGAACATTCTCCGGGACCCCATACACTGCTAATATACTTATAGATACGGCTAATAGTATTAGGATTACAGATGTTTTTTCAGTAATCATATCTCAACCCCATGTTATAGGAGATAATAGTGTTATAAAAAATGTTTAGTGTTTTTATTAAAAACATAGTTTATATTTGTTTATATTTTAGCCACGGTGATGACCATGCATCCACATATGCATTGACATTTCAGTGTAGAATATTGATACTAGGTCTACCTGTATACCCGTTGTAGTTGTTATATCGTTGCTTAACGCTGTTAGTGTTGCATTGATCAATGCCAGTCCGGTAGCATTTGTTTCACTATATGTATTCCATGCAACGTTTTCAACGTATCTATATAGCTTCATAAACTTTATACCCCTCCTCATACCTCCAAATCCTGATGATACGAAGCCCTTCTCAACAAGCCATGTTCTAACTGCTTCACCAGTCTGTGTTGGTAGTCTCGCCGCAAATAGTATTACCTGGACAGATATTAGTGTAACCCTATTAATCATTAGCTTGGTCTTTGAACGCATATACATCCTCATAATATCTCTAATCATATGCCTCAACTCCTCGGGGCTGTGGAATCTCCTCCCACGTATTCTGCTTAATATGAAGTCTCTAGCCTTTGGCGGTAGATGGCTTAGGATCTTCTCAACGATCTTGTGTGAAACCTTCTTCAAGCCCATACGTAGTGTTAAGTTCTCGGGCTGTCCCAGCTCTAGCTTCTGAGCTATTGTTGCTTTAACCGTGAAGCTGTAGGCTAATACATATCTATGATAAGCCTTTACCGCAAAGCGTAGTGCTGCTCTAACATATCCCTCTTCTAGTAGTTTCTTCGATGTGTTTAGATACCCCTCTGCAACCGTTTTGAATATGTTTACCCTATCAGGTATTGTTATATTGTATCCCTCAGCTATATCGATGACTTGGTCTACTAGGTCTTTAAGCTCCTCTGTAATAGCTATAACTGCTTCAACTGTGTCATTTGTCACTGTCCTATTAGGTCCTAGGTTGTCTCTAATAGTTTTTCCGAGTAGTATATAGGCTGTTATCGGTGCATGGCTATAGATCAGTGTAGCTACTAGTGCATGGGCTTTAGCAGCCGACTCGTTTGTCTGGCTCTCATTTATCGCCAGCTCTAAGAAGTAGTCTCCACGCTCCAGCATCCTAGCAGATAATGATATGTTGTATCCCATAGTCCATGTGAACATTGGATATGTTTCATTTCTAACCATATAGGCTAGCTCTATAGCCTCCTCAACTGTTAGGTTCTCCGTTATATTCCTCCACCAACCTCTCCCAGACTGGGTCTGGGGGGTGTTATTGGGCTGTGCTACGACGATTGCTGATGGTAACGCTATGAGGGATGCAGCTATAAGTGTTATGAGGATTAAACCCATTATTTTAATGGCGTCCATACCTTGTTCACCTCTCCATCCAACATCCTTTTTCTGGGATATCCTTTTATGTTCAGTTTATAAAAGGGATATCATGGGATAACCAGTTACTAGTCGATGAGTGAAAACCGGGAACTGTTGAAACATTGATGGAACGGTGTGGTGTAATGGTTTGGAGCTATGAATACCTTCTGAGTTGTCCAGGTGTTTTAATCCTAGGATACCCCAAGTATAGGGGGCTTGAGGGAGTTGTAACCCTCACAGTTCTCTATCCGAGAATTAACGTGCTTGGTAGAGGTGGAACCTATAAGGTTGTCGGAGATGTACCTGAGGTATTTAATGGTGGCAGGGTTAGAGGGATATGTATGGATCTAGCCCGGGGGGTTGAGGGGGGATACGGCTTCATAGATGAAGTTGTTAGACAATCCATGTATATGGGTGGATTAAACATATTCCTAAAACATGGTGGTGGAGCGGTTCTAGTTTCGAGTGAGATAGTTGATGATAAGAGGATCCATATATACCACACCGGTAGGGGGATAGTGGTGAAGGGCTTCAGAGAATCTAGACTGGAGGACTGGATCATATTGGCGACTGGTCTTAGACTTGGAGAATACCAGCTAGTATATAGAGCGTGTGAGGGGCTCGGCAGGGTTGAGGGGCAGATATGCAAAATAGATACACCCACGACAACCCTAGTACTATCACCAGGGGAGATACATGGTGAGAATCATCATAGAGTTGTTGTGGATAATAATGGTTTGAGGAATGTTATTAAAGTCTAGACCCCCCTAATTCTTCTAGAGGAACGGTTAAAGGGGGTGTAGGATAGATATGACCATATCGATCCTGGATATGAGGGTTTTGGAGACGAATAGTGTCGCTCTGGGAATACCATTGATCAGGCTTATGGAGGCTGCAGGTAAGAGTGTTGCAGACGTGGTCTCTAATAGGTTTAAACCACACCACGTAGACAGGATAGTCGTTATGGTTGGGAAGGGTGGTAATGGCGGTGATGGACTTGTTGCAGCTAGATACCTAGACTCCAGGGGGTATAATGTAGAGGTTCTCCCAGCATATAGGAGGGAGGAGATCACACATCCGGATACACTAGCCAACTACGATATCGTGTCAAGACTAAACACTATAAGGATACATAAACCCGGAGACCTAAAGGCTCTGGAGGATGCAGATATAGTGATAGATGGACTCTTAGGGACAGGTGTTAGGGGGGAGTTGAGGGATCCTATAAGGTCTATGGTTGAGAAGGCTAACAGTATAAATGCCAAGCTCAAGGTAGCTATAGATACACCGACAGGGGTAGATCCCGATACCGGAGAGGTTCATGGAGTAGCCTTCAAAGCAGATGTAACAGTTACATTCCATGATGTTAAGAAGGGGTTGGAAAAGGCTAGAGAATATACGGGCGAGATAATAGCTGCGAATATAGGGATACCTAGGGATGCTAGCAGATATGTTGGACCCGGAGACGTCATACACAGAATCCCTAGGAGGGCCAGAGATGCACATAAGGGTTCATCCGGTAGAATACTGGTTATAGGAGGCAGTAACTCGTATACTGGTGCACCAGCACTGTCCGGGTTAGCGGCTCTGAAGTCGGGCTCAGATCTATCCTTCATAGCTGTCCCGGAGAGTGTTAGGGGAATTATAGCATCCTACTCACCAGAGCTAATAACCATACCATACAGCGGTAAATACCTGGAGGTTGAAAACCTGGAGACTGTGAAGAAGATCGTTGAGGATACACGTCCACACGTAGTAGTTGTGGGTCCGGGGCTGGGTAGGAGGAAGGATACACTAACCTCCGTTAAGAAACTCATAGAATGGCTGTTAGAAAGGGATATATACATGGTTCTAGATGCAGATGCCCTCAAAGCGTTTGGGATCGGGGAGTTGAAATTTAACGGTAAAGCCGTTCTAACACCGCATAGGGGTGAGTTTAAAGCATTAACGGGTATAGCTTTAACAGGTGATCCCGAGAGGGATTGGGGGGAGGTTAAAAAGGCTGCATCGGGGTTCGAGGCAACGATCGTGTTGAAATCGCCAGTAGATATAATCAGTGATGGAATACATACGAGGTTTAATAGGACCGGAAACCCCTACATGGCTATAGGTGGTACGGGTGATGTATTGACCGGAGTTATAGCATCGGTTCTAGCTAGGACTAAAAACCCCTTCTACGCTGGATGTATAGGTACATATGTTAACGGTTTAACTGGAGACCTATTACTTAAACGTAGAGAACATGTATCCCCGATGAACATGATCAATGTATTACCGGAGATCTTCTATAATCCATTGGAGAGGCATCTAGAGGTTCATAGTCCCACTAAGAGTTAAAAGGGATTAAAAAGTTATAACATATTGGTGGGGTATAGAATGCTTAAGATAGCTAAGAAAGAGAAGAAGCATGGAGAGGAGAAGAATTACCCCCTACTAGTAGATGATGAGCTAAACGTTGTATTCCTGGACGAATACTATAATAATGGCTGTAGCTCCTGCCCCTTCCGGGGATTATGCGGCGGCTAAATACTTCTAGGTGTATATCCGGTTGGATAGGGATCATCTAATCCTTAAACGTGGAGATAGGATAAGGTTTAGATGCCGTAGGAGTGGAAACTGCTGCACTTCAGGACCAAATGTATCCCTAACAGCATATGATATATGCCGTATAGCCCGTTACCTAGGCGTTGATTGGAGGAGTCTACGCGGTAGATACATTTATGCAGTTATAGCCGATATGTATCCAGTAGTTGTCCTAAGGGGTATTGGTGGACAGGTATGTATGTTTCTAGAGTTCCGAGATGGTGTACCGACATGCACGATATACCCCGCTAGACCCATGAGGTGTAGACTATATCCCTTCCAACCGGTATCACCGGGGGATCCTGATAGGATCATGATCGACTTGAAATGTCCGGGTGTAGGCTACGGCGAGGAGGTCGAGCCCCCATGGAATCTACTCGAGAAATACTATCGTGAGCTTAGAAGTCACTATGATAGGCTACGCAAACTAATATTTGAGGATGGATACCAGCCCCTAGAAGCACTCGAAAAACTAATAGATGATGTATGTAGAGAGTTTAATGGTTAAAAACACTATCTAATGATCCTCTTAACAATTAGGAAGCCTACAGAGACCAGCAACAATATTATCAATACCGGCATGATCAGGTTATCCATTAAACTATTTCTAGCTCCGGGTTGAGTGGTATTCCTAGTTTTATTCTGATTGGGGATTGTAGACTTATTACCTTCCTCAACCATTGTAGTGTTGGTAACCGATTCATTACTAGTAGTTGATTCATTCATTAACATATTACATATAGTGGGGTTACCATATATTTTCTCGAAGGGTGTTAGTGTTACTGAAAACTGTGTTATCCTCTCTTTGAACGTTCTATTATAGTATTGTCTATCGTTTAGAAATATCCTAATGGTACTCCCCTCAGTAATAGATGCCTCTATGTCGTATTCGAAGGATATATTATTCCATTTATCTATTTTCTCGCCGCAATAGGTTAGCATGTATATGTATATATCTATGTATCGTTCAAACGTGGTTCTAATTATGGAATATCTTAACCCGGTTATTACTGGTGTTTTGAATCTGGTTTTCATTAAGCCGTATACATATATAACATCCCCTCCGAAAGCATTGTCGAATGTTATCGTCATTTTATACGGATCTGCTGGTATGTATAGGCTCCGGTTTATATCTATAATGTAGAATACTAGATCCCTCTTAAAACCGCTGAATGGAGGACTTATCAGTCTTAAACGGTATTCACCGTTATCCCCTATGGTTGTAGCATATACTAGTATTGAGTTTTCCTCCTTCCTAACTCCGTGTTTATAGATGTTTAGTATCGAGTTGTTAAAGTTATACGTATGTATTACTATATCCGCTATACAGTTTTTAGAGTAGTAATGTCTACCAGTTCCCAATGCATATATCGTGTATCCATACTTCATACCGGGCTTCGCCTTATTTATCTCGAAGCTGTACTTATAATACACATCTATAGTAATACCGCCGAGATCTCTAGTGATCCATGATATCATTGGGAGGGTTCCATAAGCTGTTACATAATTACTCGAATCAACCGGGATTATAGTGTAGTTCACTATTTTACCGTTTACGCTAACCCTTATGGAACCCCTATATTCATCATATAGAACCTCTCGGGGTAGGGGGAACTTCATTTCCACCCGTTTATAACCGACATTGTCCATCCAGTATCTCCCATGGAATGATACAAATACTTGGTCATCGCTCCTAGTAAAGTTAAACTCCATATACTCCTTCTTAAGAACTATAGCTGGATAAGGTATAGGGTTAGATAGAGCCGGTATGGATACCATTATAGCTGGTATAAACATTACTATAAACATGGTAGAAATAAAAACCGTCTTCATAGCTTATCACCGTAGAATATTTTGTTTATTGAACCCTATAAAACTATAGAAATAACTGGTTTCGTCCAACAAATTGGACATTTAAATAACTTTTTATATTATTCACAGCTATAACTATATTCATAAAATAGATGAGAGGCTATGTGGAATGCATTCTAAATGTAAAGATGTAATGCCCCGTTTGAAGAAATGGCTTGTTGAAGGTGTTCCTAACGCTGAAAACCTTGTCGATCTACCGTGGGAGGTTGAAGAGCAGAAGGATGGCTCACTTATAGCCGTTTACCCCCGTTTTCCGATACGTATCAATGTTATCTGTGATGATGAAATAAGTGTTGTAAGATTATTTGTTTCAACATCGGTATCCACTATTGATCTGGAGGTAAACGATAGGCTAAGGATCTACCATAAACTCTTAAAGATGAATGCTGCGCCGATGACTAAGTTCATACTTTATGGAGATGATGATGAAATACATATAGCAGTGGATCTAAGCACGAAGACCCTCGGTAAACGGGAGTTTAACGATTCACTAGCACTACTACTCACATCGGTTAACGCCGTCGTGCAGGCATTTAATCTCGAGGAATTCATGGCTCAGCAAATGTTTAGCGAGATAATACGTCTGGTAGCTAAACACGTCGATGAAGGCTGGGGTCGTGAGAAGCTTGTCCAGTACCTTGTTGAAAGGGCTGGTATGAGTCGCGATGATGCCGTTAAACTAGTGGATCAGATATTATCTAGTCGTGCACCGGAGGGACCAAGTATATTTCAATAGTATTTCTTCATCCTATCGATTATTTTATCCCTAATAGCCACTAGTTCTCTAGCCCTCCCTTCATCTATTGGTTTCTCCGTGACCCTATTCTCCTTTATAGATGTTCCAACTATTACTGCATCTGCAACCCCAATGTATAGTCCGATATTATGGTGGTTTACACCACTCCCAACAATAACTTTAGTTCTCCCCCGTGATGCTTTTCTGGCTAAGTATATAAGTGATACCGGTGTTTCACCGCCGGTCTCTTCACCGGATATTATTACTCCATCAACCCTTCCTCTACTTATGGTGTTTTTTAGGGCTATAATGTATGGTAGGATCGGTTTTGAATGTTTAACGTTTACATCGGCATAGATCATCGTGTTGCATCCACCCCTCTTCTTAACACTCCATATCTCCGGAGCTATTGGCTCGATCAACCCCTCTGGGGCCCATATGGGCTCCATGTAGGAGTTTACCCTTATGAAATCCAGTTTATACTTACATGCTAGCTCTATTGATTGCCTTCCTGCATTCCTCAGAATGTTTAATCCGATCGACAACTTATCCCTGAATACCCTGCTAATCCTATTAACAACTCTATCTATCGCTTCGATCTGCATGGGTGAAACACTGTATTTGTTGAATGGATAATCCATATAGTTCTCGACCATTAATCCATCGAACCCAGCATTATAGAGCTTATATGCTTCATCAACTGCATACTCCACTATATCCTCAACATCCACTCCCTTGTAACCGGGTGATCCCGGTAGTGGTGGTAGATGGATCATACCATATAGTTCGAGCTTTAGATCATCCATACCCTACACCTTTATATACATGTTTAATACTCTGGTATTGTATTGATAATGTATTGGGTGAACGAATGAAAACCCTTACCCCGGCTCTACTCATACTATTATTAGTACTAGCTATTTATCCA
>JALVIT010000099.1 GCA_027028545.1 Desulfurococcales archaeon | reverse complement strand
GATAAATTGTTGGAGGCATCGAGGATCCTTAAAGATGTAGTTGTTAAAGCCCCGGTTGAGATAGGGGATATAGTCTTCACCGATCTATTAGGGCTTGGTGTGAATGTAGTGGCTACGAGACCATGTAGAAAGAGGGATCGCATTAATAAAGCTTCAACTTAGACCTGCGGGAGAAGGGATACATAAACGAGTATTCTGGAGACCCGGTATTTACCCCAAGTCCCCCCGAGAAGGGGGATGTAGCCCCAAACCTCTCCGCCCTAACAACACCAAGAACCCTCACCCTTTAGGGCGGGGAGGAGGTCAGATTATTTAGAACACATACCATTATCATATCAATAGCCGATAGAAGCTATGTGAGCGGTGGTTTATATGGGTGAGGATGAAATATCCGGGCTCCTGGATAGGATCGCTGAGAAGATAGCTAAGAGGGGGAAGGGTGTCGAGAAGAGGGTTATGTATGATGTTGTAGGTGTAGACTCACCCCATGGAATATATGTTTATGATAAGGAGATGGATAAATGGGTTCTGATCCGGAGGGATGATGGAGGGTTTAAGCCCGAAGAGGATGGCGTATATATCATCTACTTCGATAACACTATGTGCCCAGCATGTAGAATATATGATCTATCATGGTATCCATACGTTAAACTATTCGGTAGACTACTCGAAAAAACACATTTCGTGATAATACTATGTGCATGGTTCGCCCATAAATGCGACTCGGAAGCTGCTAAGAGGAGTTTTAAAGACTATAATATACATGCATCACCGACAACACTACTACTATGTATAAAGAATGGAGAGGTTAAGAGGGAGGAGAGGATTGAGGGGGTTAAGAAGCTGGATTACCTAGTAGACTCTATAGGTAGATTCATTAAGGAATGCAATAAAGTAATATAAACACTATTCTAGATATCTTCGCATCAAATAATAAATTATGCTGTTTATTTCACTAAGCAATTCGTTACGTGACTTATATGTTCTTACATTAAGTCCGAGATAATTTATCATTTCCTTTATCATTGAGGATATACTAATTTGATTATTATACAGAAAATATACTTTGCCCGGATCGATCCCTAACTTCAATAGAAACAATAATTCAACAATTTCACCGCATCGTGTGAGTTCCTTATCTCGTATTATAAAAAATGCTAATGTATTTTTATATTCCGCTAAAATCCTAAATTTGTCTAAAACACTTAATCTATCCTTTACTAAGATATCGCTATCTCTTAAAATATTACTAGCTTTAGACGTATCGTCTATATACACGGTATCAACTAGTTCTGTTTTTGAGATCACATATATCATAGGATTCTCTTTATCAAAAAGTAGAAATACATGCTCATTATTGTATATTCCCTTATATATGTCTATCTTATCTAGTAGTATGCCGTATATATGCTCTATGAAATTTTTAGCTATATTCTCCCTTATCGTTAATAGTAAACTGTATGTGTCTGGATCATAACTACCTAGAAGTAATACAAAGAATGGAAGCATATCTTCATCCTCACGATATCACATTAGTAGCTGGTTAAACATTATATCACACTATGAGGAGGCTTCACTTTGATCCTGACTGGTTTCATATTGAGATCGAATACTATATCATATTCTCCCTTTTGTAGGAATTCTTGGTATTCGCCTTTTACGTGTATTTGGTCATTTTCTATGTATAACTCTTTAATGATTATATCGGCTGTTTGTGAAAGATTTACTGTTGTTCTGAGTATATATTTGACTTTATTTTTTAGGATGTATATGTCTAGTTCCGATAATGATTTAGATGGCATTTTAATCACACTTCACCTTTAAGTGTTTCTATTATTTTTTTGATACTATGTGATAATATTTCATCATATTTGTCAATGAAACCAGGGTTAAGAATGTATTTTGTTTCTTTATTCATTTCGCTCCTAATTATAATTTCTTTTTCCACTAAGTATCTTAGATGGAAGGCGAGTAGATTAGGATTTATTTGTTTCCCTAAGATTTTTTCGATCATCTTTTTTAGTTGAGACCAGCCCAATTCCTGTTTTTCGTATAGTAGTGCTAATATTAATAGCCGTATTTCATTGGCCATTACTCTATAGAGTCTGCTCATTTCAGATAATACCATTATAGTAGACTCGATCTCTACTGACCGATTCATATTTCCACCAGTTATGCGTATTGAGTCTGGGGTTATTTATAGTTAACTATTGTTAACTTAATAATGCTTAACTATAGGTTAAATATTCATCGTTGTATAGACTATTGACCAGTATGGGATGAGGTGAAAATGAAGAGTAATAATACTCATATAGTTTATACTATAGGATATGATGGTAGGAGTATAGAGGAATTCCTAGAAATACTCAAATATTTTGGGATCGAGAGGATTATAGATGTTCGTAGATGGAATAAAAGCGTTAAGAGACCAATATATAGTGGTGGATCCCTTAGAGAGATTTTAGGTAGACATGGTATAGATTATCACTGGCTACCCGATCTAGGGGGTTATCGTAAATTCGGCGTAGACATCGAAGACTATGGAATAGCAAACTGTTTTAAGAGTAGGGGCTGAAACGTTAAACTGTAGCTTTTTGTGTTGGAATGTGTCTTTTTATAACTCTGAGAGCTATGAGGTATGCTGATGCTGTATGTCTATCCAATCCATATTTCTCCATTATCTCGTCGTGTTCTCTACTGTGCGTAGTTCCTTTTGGGTTTACGTAAATTATCTCTAAACCGTATAGTGGTGCTTTGTATGTTATTGTTTCTATTATCTTGTTTCTGAATACAGAAACCTTATAGTTATAGTTCCTTGTTTTTCTTTCCCCGTTTCTTATCCAGTAGTATCTTAGGCAGCCGAGGACTTTTGGATTTTCCAAGGCTATAACCGATACTCCATGATGATAGGCATAGTTTAGTAAATCATGTATTGCTTGATATATCTTTGTCCATGCTTGTTTTCTCATGTATCCACGACTAGTTATCTCCCTAAACCAAAAAGTCTTTATATCTCTAAGCCTACCATACCTATCCACAATAGCTAGATTTATTCTATCAGCATTAACATCCGCACCACTAACATGATTTCCAAGAGGCTTATTGTATTTTCTCATAGCGTTTAAGTAAAGGTTGTATGGCACCATTACTTGTAAGTTACAGTAGAGGTGTAGGCTGCTTTGATAGAAATTGTATTCTTTAACTACTACCCTAGCTGGATAACCAAGTTCTCTGTTCATTGCCTTTTCTATAAGTATCTTTAACAGCTTTAGATAACCTCTAAGCGTTTTTAGCTTTATGGTTATTCTCTTTGGAGTCTTCTCACGGTCTAGGGTTAGTATTTTGGCTTTGTCTATTGATGTTAGTCTTATGTTTAGGTTTCCCTTCTTCTCTTTTTCTGCCTCGCTCTGGAATAGTAGCCATTGCCTCAACTCTATCTTATCTATGTTTACTCCTAGTTTTCTTGCACTCTTTAGTGTTGAGTGTATTAGTGATGCAATCCCGTCTATGTATCTACGGTTAGGTAGGATATCGTAGCACTTCCTACGTGCGTACTTGAGGAAACTAGTTTGTGATAACTCAATAAGCACGTCATTATTCTTTACATCACCTAGTAGCCCATGGGCACATAGTTTAGAATACCATGCAGTCCACCAAACCAGCTTAGCATCTTCATCCCTAACAGTAAACGGTATATCGACTGTAAGATACTCTGGAAACTTCATGTGTAATACCTAGGGATATATATCCCCAGAAAACTTTATAGAGCTTACCTAGACATAAGTTATCTTGGTTGGCTCCGATTCCCGAGAGCTGTAGTCCGAGGGGCTGTGGTGAGGGGGTCGGAGCGTCGCCGTAATGAACCCAGCCGTGTCTGATACACTATGATATAATTTAATAAATGAAGACACGGTTCAGGTGAACGGTTCCACGTATTACACATAATAGATATCGGCTATGTGGTGGAG
>JALVIT010000098.1 GCA_027028545.1 Desulfurococcales archaeon | reverse complement strand
GTATTCCCTAGGGGGAACCCGATAACTGTAGCCAGCTTTATAGTCCTACCACTAATCTCCCGAGCCTTCAATAATAGGCTTGGAGGGAGCATTAGGACGGCGAATCCATATCTCTTAGTATCATCGATATATTTTTCTAGAAGCTTATAGTCTGCATGGGGTTTCAGCAATGTGTGGTCGATCATCGACGCCAGCTTCTCAGGTTTAAGCTCCTCGATCAACCTCTCAATAACATCTCTACCAATAGACATATGATCCCCCTCCCCCTGTAGAAGGAGGTTGTTCTCCTATACATGTATTTAGATACGGGATGGTTTATATTGGATATTATTTCTCAATGATCGCGAACTCTGGATCGGATATCCTCTGACTATGACATCTTGGACACTTACTCGGTTTACGTGGTTTATCGAGATCCTTGAAGACATATCCACAGTTGAGGCATATCGGTGGCTTCATAACTAGGACTAGTCTACCACCACTCCTACGCCGAATGGTCTTGGCAATATGTTCTAGGTGGCGATAAATGTCTCTAGGCTTAAGATCTAAGCCGAGTAGAGCTATGATCTGGTAGGCGGTGAAGAACTCCCCCTTATTATCGAGTAGTAGCTTCATAATCCTCTCCCTAACAGTCTCGTATCCTTCATCCCTTAAAACATTCATCGATCAACAGCCTCTCCCTGTGGAGGATTAACATATATATTCTATCCCCACGTATTCTATTAAACTACGAGTTGATTAGGTGTAGGGTATAAGAGTGTTGATGTGATATATTTATTGTTATGGTGAGGGTGAGAGGGGACGGCTACTGAAGCCGAGATCGCTAATATATTGCTGGCTTTATCGGCTATAATCGTTACAGCTAAGGTTTTCGAGGAGTTTATAGCACATTACGGATACCCTCCAATCCTCGGAGACATACTGGCAGGGATCGTTCTCGGACCCTCGGTCCTAGACATACTCACCCCGGAGATCGTTGAGGGCTTGGAGCTTATCAAATGGCTTGGAATAGTGAGCCTATTATTCCTAGCTGGTATGGAGACCAAATTCACGGAGTTTATGAGGGGTTTGAAGGGTAGCACGATAGTTGCAGCCGGTGGTATAGTGTTATCCTATGTAGCCGGTCTAACGGCTGGATTATATCTAGGTATGAGCTGGCAGGCCAGCCTATTCCTAGGTGTAACCCTTACAGCTACGAGCGTCGGCTTAACGGTTAAGACACTAACCGATCTAGGAGCTGTGGGTACAAGGATCTTCAACACGGTTATAGGGGCTGCAGTGCTAGATGATGTGGGTGGATTACTCGTTCTAGGTTTAACTATAAGTATGGTTGCATCAGCAGCGGCTAGTATATTTGAGCTACTATATACGGTTATACTGGCTATGATATTCTACATACTAATAGTATTGACACTACATAGGGGTTCAGAACCTATATGGACAGCCTTTAGGAGGTTGGAGCATCTGGAGGATACATCTATAGCACTACTCCTAGCATTAACACTGATCATCGCGTGGGCTAGTGTAAGGTTTAACCTAAGCCTGGTTGTTGGGGCATATGCTGTAGGATTAGCATTCTCAGAGGTTCGGGGGGCTAGCAATGTTATTAGGAGGTTCAGCTTGATCCCAAACATATTCGCATCGGTATTCTTCGCATTATCTACTGCATCCGTAGATATAAAACCCTACCTAATACATACGGAGTATCTATACTTCATAGGAATAGTGCTGGTTGCAGGATATATAGGTAAGGTTATTGGATGTGGATTAACGGCTAGACTAGCCAAATTCAACTGGTACGATTCAATAATTGTTGGATTCGGTATGCTTCCAAGAGCTGAGGTTGCATTAGTCGTTGTATCGATCGGTTCGGCTATGGGGGCCTTCCAGGAATGGGTTGAGGAGGTTATGGCTTCAATAATAGTCTTAATCTATGTAACCAGTCTAACAACACCAGTGATATTAGCTAAGCTATGGGTTAAGAGGAGTTCGAAGCAATAATGCTTGATCAGCCCCAGACTCTCAGAAACATTCCTAGATCATATATGTTCCTATAATAATAGGAGCCTTCATGCTTTACCCTTAAAGCTACACCTATAACCCTATGATCACTATGATCTACGACTGCAACACCGGAGTCTAGTGGTGGATATTCCCTTATTATACTTTCGGGTAGTATATCGTTTCCGTATAGGAATGCTCTAACACCCCGATCTCCTACAATTATTGCAGCTCTAAAACCCCTCTCATGATAGATCCTCTCATATATTATTGGGGATGGATACACGTGTTTATCCATGATCACACCGATCCATCCATCCTCGTAGAGCTTTGTAGCTCTAAAATATTTGCCTGAACCTTTATGGATTATGCATTTATCGTTGAAGCATGTATAGTAGAGTGGTGGTTTAAACAGTTCATCGGGGTTATAGCCTAGTTTGTCCCTAATATACATGTATAGCCTCCTAGTCCTACCCCTCCCCAATACTCCATATTTGAGCCTAATCCTCATAACTATCCCCTCTGCCTCAATAGGCATGTTGTGAATCCTATCATACCGTGTCTATGGGGCCAGATCCTTATACACTTCTTAAACTCCTCCGGGAATACGTGTCTCCTATATGTTGTTAGCCAACTACTCCAATTGAATAGTTTAAGGGGTGGCTCAACGATCTCTACATCGCCGCGATCCATCATAACCCTATGGACTACGTATTCGTTCTCCTCGGGGGCTATACTACATGTAACATATGCTAGTATACCGTCTTCACTGAGCATTTCAAGCCCTGCATTCAGTAGCTCGATCTCCCTCCTAACGATCACGGCTAGATCCCTTATAGTAGTCCTAGTCTTACGCCCCGGGTCAAACATTATAGTTCCCTCACCACTACATGGGACGTCGAGTAAAACCCTATCATACCTCTCATCTATTAGATCCGGTAGTTTACGGGCATCGCTCCATAGGACAATTACGTTGTCGAGCTTCATCCTCATAACATGCCCGATCAACGCCTTAAGCCTATATAGGACTAGGTCATTGGCTATAACCCTACCCCTACCATGTATTAGCTGGGCCATGTGTGTAGCCTTACCACCTGGTGCAGCACATGCATCAAGTATATCCCCACTATAGCCATGTGTTAAAAGGATCCCCGGTATTAGGCTAGCTGCATCCCTATGAACATAGTAGTACCCCTTCAAATACTCGTGTGTAGCACCTATACTGGGTGAACGGGGGGCTTCAACAACTCTATACGATCCACTACTCCAACTTATCTCTCGAAGCTTGAAACCCAGCGCTTCCAGCCTATCGGCTAGCTCCCTACAGTCGATCAATAGATCATTACAGCGAACAACCGGTTTCAAGGGTTTCTCAAAAGCTTCTAGGAGTTTTACTGTTTCATCCACTCCTAGGATCGAGATATACCTCTCAACCATGTATGGTAGATAACCATATTTCTCAGCTAGTCTCCTAGAATATATACTGGGGGATACACGTATATCCCTTCTAATCTCCTCCAGTCTAGGAGGCTTCTTCAATCCTCTAAACATCCTCTGGACAACATGTAATATGCTACTTATAGATTTTTACTCGCAAATACTAATAAAAATAAAATCACGGCTGAGAAAAGAAGAGGAAAAAGATTAGAAGAGGGGAGCTAGATCCTCCCGATACCTTGTTTCAAAACTCGGGGTTCAATGGAGAGATCAGTTATATTGAATCTCCTCTTAGGCTTATACCCTATTATGTAGTATAGGAAATTCTTGGCAACCTCGATCACATCGATATCTTCCATGAAAAGCCATAGCATTGAAGCGATCTGAGCTATGCTTCTAAAGTTAATCGGTACTTCAACCATCTCCTTCCTCAATAAGTTGATGAACAATCTATAGTATGAACCAGTCACGCGATCATATCTCTTATGAATAGAGAGTGTTATCTTATCACCACCTATACTCTCAACCAATAGA
>JALVIT010000097.1 GCA_027028545.1 Desulfurococcales archaeon | reverse complement strand
TGTTGATCTTCCTAGCCATACTATTCGGTATAATGTGGGTTGAGATCAGCGGCTTAAGTGCTTCAGCACAGGCTGAAGAGCTTATGAAGAGTGGTATGGAGATTCCCGGTGTTAGGCGTAATCCCAAAATACTAGAGAGGATCTTATCAAGATATATATTCCCACTAACAGTGTTATCGAGTATAATAGTTGCATTGGTGGCGGCGATAGCCGATCTACTTGGAGCATATGGTACTGGTATGGGGCTACTACTAGCTATAGGTATTGTTGAACAATACTATATGATGATAGCCTATGAGAGGACACTAGAGGCTTATCCATTCCTTAAGAGGCTTATAGGAGAGTAAAGCATGCTGATAACGCTATCTATAATAATAGGTTTAGCTATGTCTTTTACAGCTATAATAACAACGTATTTCCTATCCCATAGGAGGTATTTTAGGGAGGCATACATCCTACTCGAAAAATATAGGGTTCCATCAAAGGTTAAGGGCAAGGGTGAGCTTAGAAAGATCCGTAAACTTGGCGGTATGGTGAGGAGGGCTAAGCGTAGAATACTACTATTATTCTTCATACATTTATCGATATTTCTACTAACATATACTACAGCGATAGTATTAACTGGTCTAATTATTCCGGAGGATAAACAACTGGTGAATATACCGGTGGCAATACCATTATTCTCAGCACGTATGGATAATGGATATGTTACACATATACTATTTATAACATTTATAGCATATCTAGCACCAAACTATCTTATAATGCGTGCTGCAAAACCAACCGGCTAAAATTATCCAATATCCTAGGAGTATACGTTAAATTTAAGAATACCTATAATATCATAAATACTAGACATAACACCACCGAGATAGAGGGTGCAGTATACTATGCCCCGACCATCACAGCGCACTAGGAGTAGGAGGAGGGTTAAGGTTAGAACACCTGGTGGGAGAGTAGTCGTACACTATAGACCACGTAAACCGGGACATGCTAGATGCGCTATATGTGGCAGACCCCTCCATGGGGTTCCAAGGCTTAGACCGGTCGAGTTGAGGAAACTGGCGAAGACTGAGAAGAGGCCCGAGAGACCATATGGAGGCTACATATGTCCTAGATGCCTAGCCCGTCTCTATAGGGAGGCTATTAGGAGCTCAATAACACTATCCTAAACCAGGTTTATCCTGGAAGGTTGTTGGGTTTTGATCATAGCTGTAAGCGGACCCCCGGGAGGGGGTAAGACTACACAAGCTAGAAGGATCGCTGAATACTTCGGCTTCAAATACCATTCAGCGGGGCAAATATTTAGACAACTAGCTAGGGAGCTCGGTGTATCTTTAGAAGAGCTGAGTAGGATAGCTGCTAGGGATCCAAGCATCGATTTAGAGATTGATAAGAGAACCCTCGAATTAGCCGGTGGTGGAGAGGATATAGTTATAGATGGTCATTTAACCGCATGGATACTAGCACATATAGCCGATGTAAAGATCATGATCACAGCCCCCCTTAAGACAAGGATTGAGAGGATCGCTAGGAGGGATGGTAAATCCTTTGCAGAGGCTATGCGTGAAACTATTGTAAGGGAGTATTATCAGTGGAGGAGATTTATAGACTATTATGGGTTGGAGTCTAATAATACAATATTCTTCAACCTAGTAATAGATACTAATAAACTCTCGAAGGATGAAACATTCAATATTATAAGGGAATATATAGAGAAATTTTTAAAGTCAACCAATAATGTAGATTGAGGATAGTATTATTGGAATAGAATGATTAGGGTGTGGAATATGCCTGCAATAGAGATCGGCCGTATATGTGTTAAGGTTAGTGGTCGTGAAGCCGGTAGGAAATGCGTTATAGTCGATATAATCGATGAGAACTTCGTATTAGTCACCGGACCTAAAAGCCTCACTGGTGTTAAGAGGAGGAGGGCTAATATCAAACACATCGAACCACTAGATAAGACTATAAAGATTAAGCGTGGAGCTAGTGATGAAGAGGTTTTGAAGGCTATAGCTGAAGCGGGATTAACGGAGTTTATGAAGGAGATTGTGAAGCCAAAGCTAACACCGGTGTAGAGTGGCTGTATGAATATATTGATGGGATGATAAAGGTTTTATCTATATTAATTTAATTATCCTATATAAGCCCATATTATTTCTAAGAGTGGTGTCCAGTTATTGGATCTAGCATCTAAGGGTATAGGGTTTATAGAGAAGATAACTAGAGATGCCGGATACGACATTGAATGGATCGTTTTGAGGGAGGAGGATACATCTCCAGACTATGGAACGCTACCATATCAGAGACCTATTAGGGAGCATATAGTTAATGGAGTGTTAAACCTAGATAAACCACCGGGTCCTACCAGTCATGAGGTTGTTGCATGGATTAAGAAGATGTTTGGTCTATCTAGGGCTGGACACGGTGGAACACTAGATCCTAAAGTTACCGGTGTTCTACCGGTTGGATTGGAGAATTCGACGAAGGTTATCGGTAACGTTATACATACTGTGAAGGAATACATAATGATCATACAGTTCCATAGAGAGGTCGATGAAGGAGAGCTTAGAAGGGTTATCGAGTATTTTAAAGGGACAATATATCAAAGACCACCCCTCCGTTCAAGTGTTAAGAGAACAATACGTAAGAGAACAATCCATGAGATAGAGTTGTTGGAGTATAATGGTAGATATGGACTAGTCAGAGTATTATGTCAGGCTGGAACATATATGCGTAAACTAGCCCACGACATAGGATTACTACTAGGTGTTGGAGCACATATGAGGGAGCTACGTAGGACTAGGACAGGGCCCTACCATGAGGGCTGGATGCTCACGAGGATGCAGGAGGTTAGTGAAGCCCTCCACCTATGGAGGAGTAGTGGTGATGAGAGACTTCTCCGGAGAATTATACTGCCCGTTGAGACTGCTATAGCCCATATACCAAAGATCGTTATTAGGGATACAGCTGTTGACGCTATAGCTCACGGCGCAAACCTGGCAGTACCAGGTATAGCTAGGCTCACAAAGAATGTTAAGAAGGGGGAGAAGATTGCAATCCTAACCCTTAAAGGAGAGCTAGTAGCCCTTGGAGAAGCTCTAAGGGATGCAGAGGAGATTGCTTCGATGAATAAAGGTATAGTTGTCAAGACCCGTAGGGTGTATATGAAGCGTGGAGTATATCCATCAACATGGAGGAAGGGTTCGAGTAGGGCTTGACACACTACTATAAACCGGGTAGGAGTAGGGGGGAGAAGAGGCTAATACATCTGACAATATATGGATACACCTTCGAATTCATCACATACACATCACTATTCTCCGGTCGTAGGGTAGATGAGGGAACAAGGCTACTTCTAGAAAACCTAGTACTACCCGAGGAGGGTCTAGTGCTTGATGTAGGTTGTGGATACGGCGTTATAGGGATAGTGGTTGCAAAGATCAATCCAAGGCTGAAGGTCTACATGGTTGATATAAATCCATTAGCGGTTAAAACCGCCAAGTATAATGCTAGGCTTAACAACGTCGACGACAGGGTAGTAGTCCTGCAGGGGGATAGATATGAACCAGTCGGAAACATGAGGTTCGACGCAATATATTCGAACCCACCGCTGTCAGCAGGACTAGAAATCGTAGAAGATATAATCATAAACGCAAAGCAACACCTAAAACCCCGGGGGCATGCACAATTCGTACTAGCTAGGGGAGGAGAATACCTAGCTGAGAAGGCTAGAGAGACGTATAGTGTGGTAAGGGTTAAGAGGAAAAAGGGATATATCCTACTATACGCTAAACCATAATAATGGAAGAGCCGGGGTGCCCGAGCGGTCTAAGGGGCTGGCCTTGAGAGCCAGTGGGGGAAACCCCGCGCGGGTTCAAATCCCGCCCCCGGCGCTTATATATTTTTCCTCACTTTATCATGTAAAATATAATATGTATTATGTATTATTGATTTAATATTACTCCTAGAG
>JALVIT010000096.1 GCA_027028545.1 Desulfurococcales archaeon | reverse complement strand
AACCCATCGATCTTATAGTGTTCTCGATCACCCTGCCAATAACGTTAACTCTAACACCTGGTTTAACCTCCTCGAGAGCTGCCTCTAACGCCTTACGGGATGCCTCCAGTAACCCCTCATATGCCGGATTGAAGGATACTGTAACCGCTGTATCAGCTATGTATCCGTCAACGTGGACCCCTAGATCTATCTTTACAACCGAGTTATCCGGTATCCTCTTATCATCGCCGACCACTGGCGTATAATGGGCTGCCACATGGTTTACACCAATATTTGTTGGGAAGGCTGGTTCTCCGCCTAGCTCTCTAATCCTCCTCTCAACATAATCGGCTAGTTCCAGATACTTCATACCCGGTTTAACCCTACGTGCAGCCTCCTCTCTAACCCTACGGGCTATCTCTCCAGCCCTTATAAGCTTCTTTACAGCTTCATCATCTAGACTCATTTATGGAGCGCCTCGGATAAGTAAATAATTCCGGCTCTATAATATATTATTTATTAGATGGTGTAAGCCTCCTAATAGAATCTACTTCATAAAATAAATAGTTGGAGGTGTAGGGGTATGGCTATTATAAAGTATTTGGGGCATGCAGCATTCGAGATCGTATTGACGGGTCTCGATGGCGGGGAGAAGACCATACTCATAGATCCATGGATCGAGAATCCGAATAGCCCGGTTAAACTAGATGATTATAGGGGTAGGAGGATAGACTATATATTCGTAACACATGATCACGGCGATCACCTCGGTAATGCCATCGATATAGCGAAGGCCACTGGTGCAAAGGTTGTCGGTATATTCGAGATAGCACTATATGCTAGGGAGAAGGGCGTTGAAACAATTGACGGTAATATTGGGGGCAGGCTTAGAATAGACGATCTATACGTAGTCCTAACACCAGCCTACCATAGTAGCAGCCGTGGAGCACCAACCGGTGTAGTTGTCGGAGGCAGGGATGCAACGATATATCATGCTGGAGACACCGGCTTATTCGCCGAGATGAGCTTCATCGGAGAACTATACCAGCCAGATATAGCAATGCTACCGATCGGGGGACACTACACAATGGGTATAAGAGAAGCAGTGAAAGCCGTGCAGCTTATAAGGCCGAAAATAGCCATCCCAATGCACTATGGAACATTCCCACCGATAAAAGCCGACCCGGAGGAATTTAAGAAACTCGTAGAATCAACAACACCGGCAAAAGTAGCAATACTAAAACCTGGAGAAACACTAGTCTACCCATAAAGATAAAAACCTTTTTAAGAACAACACTATACCCGGGACTCCCCCGGGGATAGCCCCGCCCCCACTTTTAAGAGCCCATGGGAGATGTGCCGTAAGGCTTCGATGACCGTGGGTGTTAGGAGTGGGGGACACCCTTTAGGGGGATGGTTAGTCCCCCAAGATATTCCTTCTTAGTCTTCCCTGTCTCTATGTAGCTGGTAATAGTTATAAGCAAAGTAGAGTAATAAAGAATAACAATAATTAATAGTTTATAGGGTAGCTGAAACGCCCCGGCTGACATGGATGATTATGGGGCTAACCAGTATACGGGGTTTGACAACCTACTACTGGGAGGTGATACGGTATGGTGAAGTACTTGATCAAGGCAAAGGTTGAGATAGATGGTATAGTTGAGAAACACGATATTATTGGTGCAATATTTGGCCAAACTGAGGGATTATTCGGAGAAGAGTTTGACTTAAGAATGCTGCAGGATAAGGGTAGGATTGGAAGGATCATAGTAAACACGAAGACACAGAACAATAAGACCATTGGAGAATTAATGATTCCAAGCAACCTGGATAGACTCGAAACAGCCCTCATAGCAGCAATGATCGAGAGCGTTGATCGTGTGGGACCCTATCGTGCTAGGATAAAAGTTGTAGATATCATCGATATGAGGATCGAGAAGATCAAGAAGATCGTTAATAGAGCCATCGAAATACTACAAACGTGGGCTAGGGAGAAGAAGCCTGATGTGAAAGAGATCCTTAAAGAACTGCAGGAAGCATTAAAGATCCCGCAACCCATAAAGTATGGACCAGAGGGATTACCGGCCGGACCAGATATTGATAAGACGGATACAATAATACTCGTTGAGGGTAGAGCCGATGTAATAAACCTCTTAAGATACGGTATAAGAAATATGATAGCACTGGGTGGCGCTAGAAAGGTTCCAGAAACTATAAAGAAGCTGGCTAAGGAGAAGAGAATCATAGCATTCCTAGACGGCGACCATGGTGGAGACCTGATCCTTAAAGAGCTTCTGAGGGAGATACCAGTCGACTATATAGTTAGAGCTCCTCCGGGGAGGGAGGTTGAGGAACTTGTCGGTAAGGAGATCAATGAACAATTGAAGAAAGCTGTACCGGTTAAGGAGTATCTGGAAACACTGGTTAAACATGGGAGTAGGGAGGCTCAAACACTACTACAGATACAGGATAAACTACATGCAAAATACCGTGGTAAGAGGCTATTAGAGGAGGCAAAACCGGTCGTTGAGAAGAAGCCTCCAAAACCAGAATATGTGGAGGAGGTAGCGGTAATACCTTTAAGGATTAGAGAGGATATAAAATCCCTCTATGGAACACTTGAAGCAATACTCTACGATAAGGATTGGAACCAGATTAAGAGGATCCCGGTAAGGGATCTGGTGAAGGAGATCGGTGAGATGGATAAGGGGAAAATACACTCGATAATATTCGACGGCATAATTACTCAGAGACTACTGGATAAATCAGAGGAGAAAGACGTTAAGATTATCATAGGGGCTAAACTAGGCCGGATAACATATAAGCCTGAAAAGCTCCTCGTACTAACATTTAACGATATATTATAAGCTCCTACTTACCTTTTTTTAACACCACCGAAGAACTCGAATAGACTCCTCTGACCAGCTGCAACGGCAGTCTTCTTCAACTGTGTCTCCGATACGCCGAAGTAGCCGAGGATCCTCATTGCTGCCGGTATTATCTGGTGATCTATATAGTATTCATGATCTATCCTTCTAGGATCCTTTACGAATATGTATGGTTCGGCTCTACTAGATATACTACCACTACCCTTAACTATTACGTATCCGATCTTATCGTTCACACTAACCTTTATCCCAGCTCGTAGGAGCTTTCTAGCAGCTACTACGTGTGGTGCTGTAGCACTATACTCCTCTAACCTCTTAGACAGGGTCTTCCATATGACCAGTTTATCTATACTTATCCTACCCATTTTTAGATCCGTTATAACCCTTCTAACATACTCTATAGCTTCATCAACCGATCTCTTCTTTAAGAGTATCTCAGTAACCCTTTCCTGAACCTCCTTAGCTATCTCAGCCCAATCCCCTCTAACCGCTTCGAAGCCTACAATATCTATCCTCCCATCAGCTAGTAGTCCGACGTATCTCTTCTTAGCCTCCGTGAAGAACACCCTCTCATAGATCTTATCGATCTTTATCTCGAAGCCAAGCTTCTCCTCGATCATCTCTATAAGCTTCTTTATCTTATCCTCATCATATGTTACGAATAGTGAATCCGTATCGCCATAGATCACTTTTAACCCCAGTTCTTCAGCCATCCTGATAGCTGTCTTAATTGTTTGCCTACCCCATGCTGTAACTGCTTCAGCACACTCACGGCAATACCATCTAGCACCGATCCATCCCATGTATCCATATGTTGCATTAGCCAATACCTTAACAGCCTTTTGACGCTCATTTAAAACCCTATACTCATAGCTTGTAGGCGGATACTTTTTCATCTCAGCCTTAATCCTCTTACGAACCTCCAATAGGGTTTTCAAGACGCGCTTAAAGAATCCAGGCGGCTCCTTACGGAAGCAGTGTCTAACCTCTGGAGCAATATTATGTTCACCCGGATCACATCTCCCACCCTTAACGATCGTGTCCGGACCGACATTATATTTAATCATGATGTTGGGATACATACTCGAGAAGTCTAGGACGACTATTTTCTCATGAATACCCTTCACCGGTTTCAAAACTACGGCTCCACGATAGGATTCATATGGTCTCTCAACACGGTTCGGTACTAGTTCACCATATTTGTATGCTTCCCTCATAAGATACCATTCAAGCCTAAAACCTACGGAGGCTGCACCAACCTGATCTAGTGGTAGACCGGTTATATTTGATAGCTGGATTGCGAATGGTAGGAATTTTTCTCCGAGTCCATATGTTGATAATACATCCTCTTTATTGTATCTTATGAGGAGGGGTCTCTTAGAGTTATCATCCCAGTATTTCGGTATCTCTATATGGTTGATTAAAACCCTCTCACTCTTCTTCATAACCCCTAGATAGTCGGCTATGTTCTCGAGTGTTTTGACCTTAACCTCCGGTATCTCCTCGGCGAAGTTGTATAGGTCTACATTCAATCTACCGGAGACACTTATATGTCCATATGTGCTTGTTCTCGGCGGGGAGTTTAGCTTTCTCCCAACATCCAGCCTTATTCCAAGCTTTCTACATCTCTCATTTAGATAGGGCCAGTCGAAACCATTACTATTATATCCGAGTATTATGTCTGGATCATATTCTCTAACATAGTTGATAAACTCGTTTATAACCATCCGATCATCCTTATCACGCATTATGAATTGTTTAACCTCTTTGGAGGAGTTATCCATAACCCCGATAATTATTATGGGATCCCTCTCCGGCTTCGGTGTTCCGGATGGTGCATATACTTCTATATCGAATGCAGATATCCTCAGCTCCGGCGAACCCCTATCCTCAACCGGTTTTATCTCACCAATGATCTCATACTCTGCATCTACACGATATACTGGTTTCTTGGGTAGTTCTTTAACCTCAGCTATATGCCATCCACATGGTTTTATATCATGGTCTATCAAGTACCTCATACTAAACCTTATATCTGCTTCAACAACCTCGTAGACGCCGTGGATCCTAGCTACTTTTTCACGGTATCTACGAACATACTCTGGTATTACCGTGGTTATCTTTAAGGCTTTAACTGGTTTACCAAAGTATTTTTTATCGACGGGTTCAATACCTATGATCGGGGATTTTGGATCGGATAGAGCCCTTATCTTAGGTATTATCTCGTCTACATCCTGCCCGTCTTCCAGTATTGCGTAAAAATAGGGTCTAAACCTCCGATCCCGTAGAAGGATCCTTCTACCATCCCTAGTAATACCCCATATGATTATATGCGGTTCTCCACCGATAACCTCATATGTATTGTCTAGGAAGTAGAATTCAAGCCTCAAACCATATACCCCCAAATAACATATTAGGTATTAAGGTCTAGTTAACTTATCGTTTCACCAATGGTGTAGTACTGTGAAGATCGTTGAGGATATGTCTAAGAAGGGGTATGTGAAGGTTGTACCGGAGGATCCAGACGATCTATGGATACTATACAACATAATCAAGCCTGGAGACCTAGTAACAGCTCCAACAACTAGGGAGATAAAGGGTGATAAGGGTTCATCGAGTAGAAGAATACCAATGACACTAACGGTTAGGGTTAAAAATATGGAGTTCCAACCATTCACCGAGAGGTTAAGGATTAGGGGGATAGTTGTCGAGGGTCCGGAGAGGTTCGGGGTTAAGGGACACCACCATACACTGAATATAGAGATCGGGACACCCCTCACAATATATAAGGATAGATGGAGCCTATACCAGGTTAAGAGACTATATGAAGCATCAAAACCCCGTGGAAGAATAATGCTGGTAGCCCTAGACTATGATGAAGCATCGATAGCACTACTCGGAGAACAAGGGTTAAGGATACTATACGACGAATCAACTAGGATACCGGGTAAGGATGAACCACAACAATATGAATCATCCCTCAAAAGATTCTTAGAGGATCTAGCTAACCGCGTAATCGAGTTATATGATAAGCATAGACCAGATATAGTAGTAATAGGCTCGCCGGGAAGTTTGGCTAAGAGGCTGTCAGAGATCATAGGCTCTAGGAGGAGGATAAACATCTCGATCGACCATATATCCATGGGCGGTGTATCCGGTATAAACGAGCTTATCCGGAGGGACTCTGTGAAAAACGCTATACGGGACCTATCACTGATCAAAGCCTCTAGAATACTTGAAGAGTTTAAGAAGAGGCTGATAAGGGATCCAGACCTCGTAGCATACGGGTTCGAAGAGGTTAGAGAAGCCGTAAAGGCTAATGCTGTTGAAAAACTCCTAATCGTTGAGGGTATGCTAAGCAGCTATGATGAAGAGTATAGGAGAAGGGTTGAGGAGTTGCTGGATGAAGCATATAGACGTAGAGCCGAGATAGTGATCGTTCCGAGTAAAACAGTTGTTGCTGAGGAAGTTGAAGGGTTTACAGGTATTATAGCCCTACTAAGATACCCCTTTAAAAGGTTTAGATAAACCCCCTCTGACGGAGAAGCCTTCTTACAAGGGGGTTAGTGTTCGAGATCTTTATCAGAGCCTCCTCAAACCCCTCATCGGGTGATAGCTCGTATTTAATGAATACTCCAGTCCTACCTATCTCATCCCTACGTGTTAGAACCCTAACCCTCTCCAATACTGTATCAATGCTTATCCCGAGTATTGAGGCTACTTCAGCCTCCCTACCTATAACCGGTGATTCCCTATGCCCCCTCTCCGTCGGCTCTATTAACACTAGTCTTTTATCAACGCCTGGAACCCTCCGATCACTCAATAAGCCGTCTAGGTCAAGTAATCCCCCGAACCTGTAGAATTCATACTCCCTACTACTGGGTTTTAGCAGTGGGAAGCTGACAACGATCCTCTCCTCGGGATCTAGGACTATATATGCTTTAGGGGTGCTATTGGGTGTAGCTATAGCTATATACCTAGAATATATCGTATAGCCCGCGGATTCCAAGATCAGCTCCACACGATAACCAGGTATCACGATTGGGATAAATACATCTATATCACTCCCCTCCCATATATCCCCCCGAGCTATACTCCCATGGACAACGGCTTCAATACCTAGACAGTGGAAGGGTTTAAGCAGCTTAATAGCCTCCCTCCTCAAAATCCTAAGCAATCTCCAATGCTTCTCATCATAAACGACCTCACGATACTCGGGTCTTTTAACAATCTTTTCACGCACCATACCAGCATCACTGAAACAACGTGTTCTCCATGTTAGGAAAGTATATTTTAATGGATTTAATTATCTGTATTGATTATTGATTTAACACTATGCCTAAACGGTGGTTTGGGTAATGAATGGTATATCGATGTTTTTATTCTACGTATTATCCTTCTGGCTCGTGGTAAACATATTCTACATGTTATTCAGGGGGGTTTTCGAGAAGAAGGGTATCAAGATCTATTATGGATTAGCCCTCGTCTATAGGAAACCATATAGTCCGCGGAGCAGTAGGGTTTTGAATAAGTTATCTCCTCTATGGCTTATTCCATTCATATTATCCCTTATAATATTCTATCTATCCATGACCAACAATATACTGGTAAAACTACACATTGCTCCGGGAAGGGAGAGTGTTAGACTACTCATACCTGGCGTAAACATTACTGGGGTCGAATTATTATACTTCGCTCTAGCAGTCTTCATAGCAGCCATAATACATGAACTATCCCATGCATATACTGCTAGATCACATGGTTTGAAGACTAAGAACATAGGATTCGCCCTCCTCCTATTCATACCGATCGCATTCGTAGAGGTTGATGAAGAGGAGATGTCTAAAGCACCGTTGAAGGCGAAGATATCTACACTAGCCGCTGGACCGGGCTCAAATGTATTACTGGGTTTACTAGCTATGCTATTATTCTTCATCATGGCTAGCCCCTATGGATTATTGGTTGAAGCAGTTGAACCCGGGGGCCTGGCTGATCAAGCGGGTATTCGTAGCGGTATGATACTATACCAGGTAAATAATACCCCGGTAACAATAGATCTACTCCATGATATAATGTCCTCGAATAAATCGACGATGCTAATGATCAAAGTATATGAGCCTGGAAGGGGGTTTAAGGTATATAATATCAGTAAACCAGCTGCAACCCATCTATTAGGGGTATATTTGAGGCCCATACCACGTATAGAACTCATAAATGTGATCGGTCTCCAGCCAGCACTAGCTCTATACAGTATAGTTGTGTGGTTTTATATAGTTAATATAAGCCTAGCATTGATCAATGCAGCACCTATATTCGTATCTGATGGTGGTAGATTAATATATGAAGTGGTAAGGGATAAGAGGATCGCGTCGGCGATAAACACGTTAACACTCATAATACTCGTACTAGCACTTGTCCCCTTCTAGAATAACTAGTTAAACATGTGTCTACCGTCTTACTAATTCAAATATTTCATCATACATTTTAAGGCCTGAACCCGTTAAAGGCAGTAATATCGTCTCACCCTTCTCGACCAAGCCCTTTTCAACGGCTTTAAGTAGTGCTGCATAAACGGTAGCTGATGTAGGTTCTACGAGGAATCCCTTATCGACCAGTATTCCTAAAGCCCTCCTTATCATCTCATCATCAACTACGACTACATCCCCCCTATACCTATAGATATATTCTTTTAACTCCTCGAGTCTGGGAGGGTTTGGGACTAGTATACCATCTGCATATCTCGATTCACAACCCTCTACAGCTTCACCATATACTGCTCTATATAGGCTCTGCTCAGAGCATCCCTGGACAGCTATTGGTTTAGGTATTTTATCCGCTACCCCTATATTGTGGAGGTATTCAAACCCCTTCATCAATCCTAGGAATAATCCTCCGGATCCTACAGGTATTATCATCTTATCCGGTACGCCGGCTTCATCATATACTTCGAAGGATATAGTCATCGAGCCAAGTATGTATAGTGGAGACCATGTATGTGCTACATAGTATGCATCCCCCGAATACTCCTCAGCTATCCGGGGTGCTTCACCCCTACTAGGTGCTTCTATAACCTCGCCACCAAATAGTTTCACGAGCCTCTTCTTAGCCTTGGGAGCTGTTTTAGGCATAACAATGTATGGTTTCAACCCATAGATCCTAGAATATAATGCTACAGATACCCCGGTGTTACCACTAGTATCTTCGATAACCCTCTTAAAACCCATACGGTGGGCGTAGTAGATCGATAGAGCCGAGCCCCTATCCTTAAAACTACCGGATGGATTCAGGTATTCGAGCTTATATAGTAGTCTTAAACCCATATCCTCATCCTCAATGAGGGGTGTCGAACCCTCACCGATCCATCGATCGGGTGTGAAGGGTAGGCTATCACCATACCTACCCAACCCTCTACCCCTAGGATTATATCCTCCCTCATACCTCAACGATAACGGTGATCCACACCTCGGACACCTCCAATAATACCCCTCCCATACCGATGCTCTAAAACCACATCTCCCACAATACCATTCAGGCCCTCCAACCACAATCCAACACCAGAACTAATCTATCAGTGATCAAGATTATAAGGTGAACCTTTACGGCACTGGTTTAGGATTAACTATAAAAGCTGGGATGGAGAAAATATTGGAAATGAAAAAGGGGCCCGTAGCCTAGCCAGGATAGGGCGCCGGCCTTCTAGGCTATAGATATGCGGGGATAGCCGGAGACCCGGGGTTCGAATCCCCGCGGGCCCGCATCTATTAATCTTTAATCCTTTAAGAATAGGAGGGTTTATGCCTATACTCTCTCAATATATGATGGATTGTATAAACTAGTATGATCATGGCTAGAAGGATATAACATAGAGCATTTACTCCATTTATGTCTAATTTAAAACCGTAACCTTCCCGTTTTAGCTCTATATTTGCTGGTAGTCTATACTCGTATGAATTATGGTGTAAATGTGGAGTTTTCACCACCCAATATGTATCATAAGCTATAAAGCTGCTAGGCGTTAACAGTATCGGATCATATATAATCCTGATCGTGATCCATTTATCACCGTACTCCAACCATACCCTCCTAGCTAGGGTAGAGTTTTTGGTCATAATTAGGAATTCATAACCATTCTTAGTATCAATAAGCCCTACTCCACGAACACCCTCTCTAAATTCTAATAGTTTCCAGCTTTCCCTAGTAATTATTGTCTTATTATTTGTCAATATTACTTGTTTATAATCGTTGGGATTTGGAGGGCTTAATGCTAGCTCTATACCTAGACCCCAATCTGTAGCCCATTCTGGCTCTCCCCTCAGATATATCGTTTTATTACCTATATTTCCAACCACATATCTTATATGGATACATGACTCATTTTGGTATCTGATCATCTTCTCGAAGAATAGGATCGTTCCTAAATGGTTTATGGTTGTGTATCCCGTTATCGTGTCTTCGGAGATATAGTTTTCGATAATATATTTTGCATTATATAATACCCCGGGCCACTTGTTGGCATTTGATGGTAGGTATTCATAGGGTAGATTATATGAAGAACCCCTCTCTACGGGTTTTATAAATGTGTATCCATTGAATAGGTATCCGTTTATGGGTTTTAACCCCCTATTTGTATATTCGAGGTATAGTATCCCCGTATCTATATAGTATTTCCCCCTCCCATACATGGTTTCCGAATATATTGTTGCGGGTAGTATAGAGGCTATGGGTATCACCGTTACAATCGCTAAAATGGAGATCAGCCTCCAATAACTCTTCAACCGGTAGATAAGACGAATGATTACTCGTAGTACTTCATAGAGTAATATAGAGGAACTAATACTTAGGGGAGCTGTTAATAGCAATGTGTACTGGGGCCATTTAACAGGCCATATTAGGAGGAATAATGTATAGGATATTATCCAGTAGGCGATCAAAGGCTTCCTTACAAGTGTTAGTGGGAGTCCTAGTAATCCTAGTAGGAGTATTATGATACCGGTATCGATCGCAAATACTCCAGGATGCCATCTTTGAGCCGAGTGATCGATAAACCATATGAATTGTTGGTAGAAGGGTAGTGAATGTGTAGAGCTTGTATGTGTAGCATATGCTTCGTGGAACGTTATTGATCTATAGAGTCTTGTCTCAATTAATGGTTTACCTAGATCAAACCATATGCTTGGATTAGATATGTAGAATGCTAGTAGGGCTAGGAGAATCCATAGGATCGAGTATACTATGTATCTTCTCCTAAAGACTAGGCTTAGTATTATCTTCCTGGGATGCATTTCAGCCTTTATGATGGATTGTGAGAGTAGGTATATGGGGATTGGTAGGAGTGCTGGAATGGATGTATATTTTGTAGCCATGGCTAAGCCGGCGAATATACCTGATAATACTATTGCTCTATAAC
>JALVIT010000095.1 GCA_027028545.1 Desulfurococcales archaeon | reverse complement strand
CCCTTATACTGGTTGCAGTCATTTCTGCCTATACTGCTATGCTACAGCATATATTGGGAGGAAGCCGAGCATGCCAAAGAGGGATTTCCTAAGAAACCTAGAACGTGACCTACGGAGGATCGATAAGAGATTAGTAGTCGAGATGAGCACTAGCAGCGACCCTTACCCACCACTAGAGAGATGGATGCTTCTCACACGTAAAGCCCTCGAGAAACTGGTTAAATATAGGGTTAGAGTCTTGATAACGACGAAGTCTAACATAGTGATCAGAGATATTGATTTACTACTCAAAACACCATCAGCGGTAATGGTAACGATAACGAGTATAGATGATAATCTAGCTAAGAGGATCGAGCCGGGCGCACCTCCTCCATCCAAAAGGATCGAGGCTGTAGAAGTGCTGGCTAAGAATAATATACCGGTGGGGGTTAGGATCGATCCTATAATACCCGGTCTAAACGATGACCCAGATATGATCTCTGAACTAGTAGCCATAGTCGCCGGGAAGGGTGCTAAACACATAGTAACATCAACGTATAAGGCTAGACCAGACAACTTCTCCAGAATGATCGAGGAGTTTCCAGAGTATAGAGACTATTGGAGGAGGATATATTTAGAGGAGGGAGTAAGGATCCACGGATATTACTATTTAAAACCAAGCCTTAGGAAGAGGCTCCTAAAACCAGTTGTTGATAATGCTTTGAGGCATGGTTTAACAGTTGCAACATGTCGTGAGGGTTTTCCAGAGTATTTTAAAGCACCTAGTTGTGACGGTCAACACTTGATAAGCTATCATTCATTACGAGATAGAGTAGTCATGGATAGCTCCAGATACTGGATCAACAAAGACTAATACATCAAAATATTTCCTACTAGTGAATACACGGGCATGAACTAAGTAGTAATTGCTTAAACTACCTATACCGCTCCAATAATATATCTGATAGGGGTTGAAGAAGTCGAAGAATTGCCGTGGAATACCCAGTTCATCCCCCATAAACCTAGATGCATACTTTACCGCATCTTCCGCTGTAATCTTAGGCATTCTATATTTAATATCAATCCTTCCTAGGGGATATATCCATATAGATAGAGAGCCTATATAGCTTATCTCGCCATCATCTATATGCAAAGCAGAGACTTCGGTTATTAATCTACAGGAACCAAAAGGTTCCGAGTATATCGGTGTATCATTATATAATATTACAAATCCCATATTTCCCCTAACAAATGACAACTTACTTAGTTTATAATCCTCCTCAGTGAATCCCAAAAGTCTAAGGATATTTCTAATACCATCATCACTCTTAATATTATCCGGTTCAACGAGTTCCATGAATTTCTTAAAATTCACAATGTTTTTCACATTGCCATATATTTGATAGCCTATTATCGCCCCTGTTAATGCATCGAATGATAGAAAAAGTTGGGGAATTGGTTCTCCGAAAAATATAGGACTTATTGACCATTGTCCTAGTTCAACATCTATTCTATAGGTTAGTGTTTTATTTCTCGATTGAGGCCATATATATTGTATTATTCTTATATTTATCCATGAATAGTTCTTTGCTAAACCAACTCTATCTAGAAACTTATTTATCTGATCGATTAGTTCATGGACGTCTCTAATTTTGTATTGATTGCCTAATTTTATGTTTTTCCTTATTGTCCCATTCAAATATACAAATTTATATTCGCCTAGTGATATAGGAATAATATTTTTCTCAAGTTCATGAGACGGTAGATTAGGGTTTTCATAGAATCTCCTTATACGGGTGGCTGTGTTTAGTGTATCGATGAATACATAGCTGGCTATGATTATTGCTACTATAAATATTATAACCGCGATAACCTTACCATTACGTAGCAGTCTAAGCATTTCCATCCACCTAAGTATTAGATTAGTTGGATGATTTGTTTAAGTTTTTCCATTAACAATATGTATGTATTATGTAGTCTATTAGATTATTTAAGGTGTTCCTATCTATATCACTCTAAACATGTAGTATAGGGTTGGGGTGGGTGATGTGATTGAGGATTTTCTCCCAATAATCTATTTATTTGTCTTTATAGGGCTAGGCTTATTATCCAAGATAATATTCGGTGAGAAGAAGATCTTTATGGGATTTATCGGGTATTTAAGCCACTTTGTATATTATATTTTAGTCCCAATAGTGTTTTTCGATGTTTTTAGTGTCCGTGGATTAATGATTGCTGATCTGGGAATATTCGGTGTCTCAACGACATATGTGCTGGTAAGCATCTTTGCATTATCCATTATCACTAGGAGGTTTGAGGAGAAGGTTGGGAAGGCGTTAATAATAACATCTACTTTTCAGAATGCCGTATTCCTAGGTTTTCCCGTTATGATCCTATTATATAATGATCTTAGTGCTGCAGCTACCTATAGCCTCCTATTATTCATATATCATATAGTCACCGCTGGACTACTATCTACTGGTAGAGGCAATATTGTTGGAAGTATAATACGTATACCAATACTCTACGGCTTCCTATCTGGAACCTTAATACATTATGTTGTTCCATCCGGTATAGTTGATGGGCTCCATGTAATACTCTCTCCTAGTCATCCTTTGCTGAGTTATTCTGCAGTCTATGTTCTAGGCTCAACCATACCTTTAACGACGAGTATTATAAGGAATAGCTTGTCTGAGATATTACTGATAGGTATTTGGAGGTTTATAGTATCACCAATAATCCACTTCATATTATTGATGTTCCTCCAGCTACCGCAACTATATGAAGCCGAGATCATGGTATTATCGGTTATGCCGCCGGCCGTAATGAACACAGTGCTAGCTAGAATATATGGTTGGAGACCTGAACTGGTAGCTGGAGCAACAATGGTTCATACATTTATAGGATTAATAATAGTGGTAGGGATAGTATTATTATCATAGCGGAGAATGTACCCCGCCCGACCGACCCCCCTCATATCCATACCCCGTATAGGGGTCCATGGGGGTGCGAGGAGGCGGGGCTATTATATTCTATCTGTTTAACCTTTATTAAACTATTAAACATGGGATTTATTGAAAGTATTAGATTTATATTGGTTCATAACATTACCCTTCTATTCTGGATAGATGGGGGGATATTTTGAGAGGTGTTTTTAGAAGTTTTTGGTTTATGGGTGGTGTTTAAAAGTGTTTCCGGTGATTATTGGTTTTGCTATATTGGTTTTCCTCTATATACTCCTTGTTTCGGAGTATTATCATAGAACGGTTGCTGCTGGATTATCGGCTTCTTTAACCCTTTTAGCGTTGATCCTTATGGGTTTTAGGGATTTCCTAGCTATTCTTGAGGGTATTGATGTTGATACTATAATACTTCTCATGTCTATGATGACTATGGTAACTATTATGGCTGAATCTAATCTGTTCACGTATATAGCTGTTAAACTGATCGGTAAAACTCATGATAACCCCTTTGCATTAATATTTATTCTAGGAATAGTTACAGCCATCATATCTGGTTATATCGATAATGTTACAACGGTTGTATTGATGACTCCAATAATACTCGATATAGCTAGAAGGGTTAGGGTTGATCCGAGACCCCTCCTACTAGCTATTGTTGTGGAGTCTAATATAGGTGGGACGGCTACATTGATCGGTGATCCACCAAATATATTGATTGGTTCAGCGGCTGATCTAGGTTTTAACGATTTCCTATTAAATCTAGGACCTATAGTGGGTGTTGATATGATCGTTGCCGTAGTGATCCTTAAACTCATGTATAGGGGATGGTTTGATGAGTGGAAGAAGAGGATTAGATACTATAGATTAACAACGGATATAAGGGTCGATAGACCATTAATGGTTAAATCCATCATAGCGTTCACGATAACTATTATATTATTCCTACTCGAAGACATTATAGGTTATCCTCCAGCTATACCGGCTATAATAGGTGCAGGACTACTATTGGCAACGGCTAGCCGTGAAGTATCCATACATAAGGCTTTGGAGGGTGTTGAGTGGACAACCCTAGTCTTCTTCATATTCATGTTTATAGTTATAAGAGGGATCGAGCTCTTGGGAGTCATGGATTTTATAGCTAACTCTATAGCAGCCTTCCATGTATCTAAGTATTTATTAATCATTATAATTGTTTGGGTTTCAGCACTATTATCAGCCCTAGTGGATAATATACCCTTCGTAATGTCTATGATCCCGGTTATTAAGCAATTGAACACTATTATGGGTATAACAAACCCCGTTCTCTACTGGGCTCTAAGTCTTGGAGGATGTCTAGGCGGTAATGGAACCCTCGTAGGTGCTAGTGCTAACATTGTCGTGGCAAGCATCGCCGAGAAAAACGGATATAATATATCGTTCAAATATTATTTCAAGAGGGGCATGCCAGTGATGATCGCCACGGTTATCCTAGCAACGATCTACCTCCTCTTATTCTATTAGCATGGGGGTAGTCTATGAGGATCATGATGTGTGTGATAGATAGTGTTGTTGTATATAAGATGGTTGACTATGTATCAAAATTGTTTCCAGACGCTGAATACTATATTATATCCCTCATTGAAAGGCTTCGTTGGAGAAGCTACTTAACCAGAATGTATAGGTTTGCAGCTGAGAGAACACTTATGAGAGCACAGGATAATGCTGAGAGGATACTCCGTAAAAACAGTATCGAGAAGATACATAAAGAGATAATCCATAGGAGATGGAGGGATTTCCTAGAAAAATATATTTCAGAGAAGGGTATTGACCTAATAGCTATAACATCTAGATCTAGAGTAGATATACGGGATATAGGTTCTACAGCTAGATATGTTTTAAAGGAGTCGAAGATACCGGTGCTACTATATATGCCTAGAGCTGAGATAATACCTATAGGTAGGGAAATACATATTCTAGTGGTTGGAGACGTTGATCTTCCGGAGAAAATAGTCGGCGAACTCGAAAAGAATTATAAAGTTATAATCCATAAAGCGGAGATTACAGAGCTTAAATATGATCAACTGTCTAGATATGACCTGGTAGTTACAGATCCAGACACATTGCTTAGGGGAAAACTATATATGAAGATATGGCAACCCATAATATCCGTACCTTTAAGAAGGAGATGATCCTACTTTGAATAGTATACTTAGGAAAATACTTGAATACAATGTTAAATGCCCAGTTTGTGGCAGGGATATAAGGGTTGAAGAATATCTTTACAATATGCCCCTAGTCGGAGACGTAATCATATCCGTCGGCAAATGCGGTTATTGCGGATATAAATGGAGTGATGTAAGACTGGCAGAACCCCGTGGTCCTAGAGTGATCGAGTATAGGGTTGAGAAGCCTGGTGATGAGAACGCCGTTATAATTAGGGCTTCAACGGCATCAATCAAGATACCGGAACTAGGCGTTGAGATCACGCCGGGTCCAGCAGCTAAAGGCTATATAACAACTGTAGAGGGGCTAATTATGGATATACTCGAGAAAACACAGTTTCTATGTAGTGAACCGGATGCACCAATAGAAGAGTGTAGGCGGAAAATAGATCTATTGGATAAAGCCCGTAATGGATTAGTCAAGTATACGATTATAATAGTTGATCCTGAGGGTGTTTCAGCCATATTATCCGATAAGGCGGTTATAAAACCTTTAGAGGAAAAGGGAAAAAGGGTTTAATCTTGATCAGCTACTACTGGAATTATCCGTGCATTATTTACATCAACTAATCCCCTATCCGTTAACCTAATCTCGGGGATCACTGGGAGGGCTGCTAATGCTAGGTTCATGAAGAATGATTCAAACTCAAGATCATATCTCTCCTTCAAGACTCTAATCATATCCATATACCTCCTATACACGACCTCCGGCTCTTCATCACTCATTAACCCGGCTACTGGTAATGGTATTTCAGCAATAACCTCCCCCCTATCTACAACCACTATACCACCCTGTATCTCAACGATCCTCTTAATAGCCTCTACCATATCATATGGATTATTCCCTGCTACGATTAGATTATGTGTATCATGTGCTATTGTCTGAGCTATAGCTCCAGCTCTGAATCTAAGCCCCTTAATGAATCCCCTACCTATGCTCCCGGTTGCATGGTGTCGATCTATGACTGCAGCATATATTATGTCTCTAGATGGGTCTGCCATAATGTATCCATTATCAACATCCAGTTCCTCAACTATATGCTTAGTTAGTGCTGAGCCCAGCTGTACACCTATAACGTTAACCTTGACCCTACTCCCGCCATTGTATGGTATTAATAGGTCTTTAGGACCTGGTATACGCCCTATGTTGACAGTCTTCTTAGCATAACCCGGTATATTGGGTCGTGGTAGTTGTTTCTGAGGCCTCTTCTCATGATATATGATCTCTCCATTGGCTATAACCGTTGATACATCAATATACTTCAGACTAGGTGTTAGGACTATATCTGCTAGACGTGCTGGCCCAATAACTCCCACATGATCCTCTAGGTGTATCCTCATAGCTGGACCTATTGTAGCCAGCTGGATAGCCTTTATAGGATCTATTCCTAGTTCTATAGCTTCATTTACGATCCTATCCATATGCCCCTTCTCATATAGTTCCGTAACGTTTATATCGTCGGATGCGAAGCTACATAGTCTACAGTCGACTCCCTCCTCTAGTAGTTTTGATAGGGCTTTTAGATCCCTCCATGCACTGCCCTCACGTATAAACACGTACATACCCTTCCTAATCTTCTCGAGGGCTTCCTCATACATTGTTGATTCGTGATCGCTCCATATACCTGCGCTAATATATGCATCTAATAACTCGCCGGCTAGTAGAGGAGCGTGTCCATTAACTATTAATCCATATCGATGTGCTATCTCGATCTTCCTCAATACTTCGGGGTTAGCGTTGACCACGCTGACGAAATCCATAACCTCTCCAAGACCTACAGTTCCCTCCATTTCGGCGAGCTTCTCGATCTCCTCAGCACCGATCACACTACCCACAGTCTCTAATCCATACTTTGGATCGGTAGCCGGTACACAGCTTGGAATATCTATTAGTATCTTCAACGGCAGATCCCTAGCCTCTTCGAGGAATATCTCAACCCCTCTAACACCTAGGACATTACCTATCTCGTGGGGGTCTGCGACAACTGTTGTTGTCCCATGTTTCAACGCTAGCTTGACGAAGCCCCTAGGGGTTAGTAGGCTCGACTCTATATGTACGTGTGGATCGATGAATCCTGGAACTGCATAGCCTCCTCTACCATTTACTACTATGGTCTCCCTCCCAACATATTTGTCGAGTTCCCGGTATCTACCGATGCCTGCAATCCTTCTACCACTAACTATTATAGATGAATCCTCGAGTATCTCACCGGTTGTTACTAGGACTATATTTACATTAGTGATGACTAGATCGGCTGGTCTACGCCCCCTAATAGTCTCTATAAGTCTCCTCCTCTCATCAATATTGTAGGAGAATATTCGTGGATACACCAATTTTGGAGGACACCATCAACATTTTTAGTATTTATTTATAAGTATCGACTTAATAATCCTTCCCCGATCAGGGCTGTAGGAACGCATTTTATCTGTAGGGGATATATATGATTAACTGCTAGAGAAGGGTTCTAGATGGTGGCGTGATTGGCGGATATATATATTCGTGGTGGATGGATCATAACGATGGATCCTAAGAGGAGGGTTATAAGGGATGGAGCAATAGCTGTAGAGGATGGAGTGATCAGAGCTGTAGGTAAGAGGGAGGAGCTTGACAAGGATTACAGGTATCATAGTAAGGTAGTTATAGATGCTGAGAGGGACATTGTATTACCGGGGCTAATCAATACACACGTCCACCTAGCACAGGGATTATTGAGGGGTTGTGCAGACTATCTACCACTAATACCATGGCTTAGGGATCGTGTATGGCCTCTACAGGGTAACTATAAGCCTGAAGAAGCCCTTGTATCCGCTCAACTCGTAGTATTGGAGATGCTGAAATCCGGGACAACAACATTCCTCGAAACAGGGCTTGTCGGTAGATATGGTCCCGACCAGATTATAGAGTTTCTGCATAAGAGTGGTATAAGGGCTGCAGTAGCTAGACATGTAATGGATATGACCGGCTACGCTCTCGAAGAGAATATCCTACATGAGGGGCTTGTAGAGCTTGGAGATAAGAGCTTCAAGGATACGATCAGGCTATATAATAAGTATCATGGATGGGATAACCGAATATGGATCTGGTTCGGACCCAGAACACCGGGTGCTGTCAGTATAGAGTTATATAGGAAGATCAGTGAGACGGCTAAGGAGTTGAAGACCGGTATAACGATGCATCTAGCAGAGGTTAAAGCAGATGTAGAATACACGATGACGAAGTTCGGTAAGAAACCAGTGGAGTTTGCACAGTGGATCGGCCATACAGGTCCAAACGTTGTCCTAGTACATGTTGTATGGGCTAGTGATGAGGAGATCAAGATACTAGCCGAAACAAAAACCACTGTAAGCCATAACCCATGTAGTAATATGAAGCTCGCGAGTGGTGCAGCTAGGATAAGCGATATGTTACGTGAAGGTGTAAATGTAGCCCTCGGAACCGATGGTGGTCCAAGCAATAACGACTATGATCTATTGAGGGAGATGAAGCATGCAGCACTACTCCAACCCCTAAGAACACTTGATGCACAGGCTATAAAGGCTGAACAAGTCCTCGAGATGGCTACGATCAATGGTGCTAGAGCATTAATGCTAGACAAGATGATCGGTAGTATAGAGGTTGGTAAGAGGGCTGATATAATAGTCGTGGATGCATGGAAACCCCACTGGAAACCACTGAATAATCCAGTATCACACCTAGTATACTCTGCAATGGGAAGCGATGTGAAACACAGCATAATTGATGGGAAACTAGTAATGTTTAACAGAAAGATCCTAACATTTAACGAGGAGGAGGTGTTGGAGAAAGCGGATAAAGCTGCATGGAGCCTCTACGAGAGAGCTGGGATCTGTGTAAAGCCTGATCTAGAATGGCCTATAGAATAATTTTTTCCTCCCCTCCCTAAGATAGTGTATGGAAAAATAAATTAATGAGTAGACCATCCTACGCGGAGTATTCATCCCTAAAATATATCTTATCTCCTAGTCTTCTCCAATAGTTCTGTAACAGCTTCTTTAAACCTCTTTCCGCCCTCAATTATTGCTTCTCGACTTGTTGCGAAGCTGAACCTAATGTATTCCTTACCGGCTTTATCTGGGAAGGCTGTTCCCGGCAGTATTATCAAGTGGTGTTTATCGATCACGTAGTCTACGAAGTCTTCAACATCCATATTTATCATTGATAATAGCTTTGACACCCGTGGGAATAAATAGTAGGCTCCCCTACTCAGCCAAGCCTCTACTCCAGGCAGATCCTTTAGTTCATTGTATAGTAGCTTCCTCATCTCGGAGTATCTCCTGGATAATTCTTCAACCCATCTCCAAGTCTCTGGATCCTTTAAAGCTGTTATAGCTGCCTTCTGTGCAAAGCTTATGGGGCATCCCCAAATATTTACTGCTAGTTTGCTCAGGTTTCTGGCGACCTCCTCTCTAACAACTAAGTATCCAAGCCTCCAGCCGGTCATCGAGAATGTTTTTGAGAATCCATTAGTATATACTACGTAATCCCTCCAGTCTGGATAGGAGATCAAAGATTTAAATTCTGCACCATCATATATGAAGTTATCATATATTTCATCAGCCAGGATCATAACCTTCCTCCTCCTAGCAATATCCACTAATTCATCCAGCTGTTTGGGTGTGAATAATGCACCCGTAGGATTATGTGGGTTATTTATAGCTATCATCTTCGTCCTAGAAGTTATATTCTTCTCAATCAATGACAGGTCTAGGCTGAAACCCTCTCTAGAACCATTAAATCTTATAGGGATATATCTGGGAACCCCTCCAAGTATTCTAGCACCCTCAGGATATGCTGGATAGCTTGGCTCCGGAACAATTATTTCATCACCGGGATCAATATATGCTGCCAATGCTAGGAATATAGCACCCTTAGTACCGGGGGTTACGACGACTTCCTCAGGCTTAACATCACTACCATATCTAGTATTCAAATATTCAGCTATAGCTCTCCTAAGTTCCGGGATCCCAGGTGTTTCGGTATAGCCCGTGTATTTCTCTTCCTTCAAAGCATATACTGCAGCATCTATAACGTTCTCAGGTGTTGGGACATCTGGTTGCCCGATGCTTAGATTTATAACCTTATAACCCTTCGCTGCCAGCATTCTTCCACGGGCTATATATGCAAACCCGCCCTCTCCACGCATACCATCAATCATCTTCCTATAGTTAAGTGTGGGTGAAGTCGACAAGCTTATACACCATGATCCATCTATAGATGATTCTATCGTATTTAATCGTATTATTGGATTTGGTAATTATAGATTATCCCATATCCCTTCCCTTCTCCTCTAGGAGCATAGGCGCTCTACGTATTGCTGAGACCAGGATTAAGACGTAGATCGAGTATAGTGTTGAAGGTTTAGCCATAATCCTATCGATCTTTACACGATTACCCTTATAGACTAGAGCATTTTTGAATAGTTGACCATGCACGAGATAGTTTCTCAACATGTTTATAGTTAGGGGAGTTTTAATTATGAGCTCCATCTCCTCTATATCATCAATGGTGATCTTACCCTCTCTAGCCTTAAGCAGTAGATCATCTATCCTACTGATATATTCGCGTATATATGGCTTAACGATCCTCCTAGCTTTAAAATAGAGTGTTTCAAGCTTAGACTTAGCATTCATAAGCATCTCTGCAGCCTCCCTCCTAGCTTCACGGGGGACCTCGTGTAGTTTGCAGTATAGATTTACAATGGTACCAGCGGCTCTACGGAACTGCTCCTCGAAACCAGTTCCTTCAATAGGCTTCCAGTTAGGCTCTACGATATAGACCTTATCGGGTTTAAAAATATTCATTGTTTCATCAATAGCCCTCCAGAAGACGTATTCGCTAACCAATTTATTCTCTTTAAGCCCCCTATACCCCTCCTCTAACACATCATATATTGGTCCGAAGTAGAGGTTTTTATCACCGATACGGATACTAAGTATCTCCAATCCCTGGAACAACATGTAGAGGGCTGCTAGATACTTCATTCTGATGAAGTATCCTGCACTACGATTCATGTACCATGCTATATCCCTCCATGCATCGAAAACATTATAGTCTTCAACCCGGACATATCTCCCGCCGGCTAATGCCTCTATAAATCCTCCGTGTAGTATGAATATGTATGTTG
>JALVIT010000094.1 GCA_027028545.1 Desulfurococcales archaeon | reverse complement strand
TTGATAAGATATATGGTTAATCCAGATGCGAATATTATTGTTAGAACCAGTACTTCTTTAAACCATCCATTATTCAAGCCTCTATACACAGTCTTCCCCTCTTAGGGGAGGGGTCTAGCCATGACATATGCATCTTCACCGTCTAGATAGTAGTGGTGTATTACCTTGACGATCCTGTATCCTAGCTTAGTGTAGAGGTTTATTGCTGGATTATTGGTTACTCTAACCTCTAGGAATGTTTCACCACAATTATATTCCTCGTATAGGCTCTTCATAGCATAGACCATGAGCGCGTATCCAAGCCCCCTCCTACGGTGATCCTTGAGGACGGCTATACTAACAATATGACCACTCCTAACCAGGAATTTCTTGAAGAAGCCCGGTTTAAGCTCTACACGACACATAACGTATCCAACAATCCTTCCATCAATGGTTTCGGCTACGTAGAAGGATTTACCATATCTAGACCATAGGTCGTGAAAGAAGTATGAGGGGTAGTTTTCTGGGAGTGTTTTATAGTTTATCATCTTAACGTATTCTAGATCCTCCTCACGTGCATTCCTAATCCTATAATCTCTAGCCCTACTCCTAAGCCTCTTCTCGGCTTCACGGTATAATTCGTATATATCTGGAAATTCATCCCCTCCCCTTCTACTACGTATTATGTCGAAGATCAATATTCATCAACACCCTTGACGGGGAAGTAGTATATATGTCTACGCTGGGTTACATTTAACATCTAATAAACCTATTAGATAATTAATGTTTATCCAATTCCGGATTCTACATGGGGGTGCTGGCTGGGGTTGAGTGAGAGGATTACTAGGGATATATATGCTCCATTGATCGGTAGGAGGGTTTTGGTTGGTTTAACAGCTAGTTCATCGGTATATAGATCGATTGATCTAGTTAGGAGGCTTAGGAGGATGGGTGCTAGTGTAAGGGTTATAGCATCTAGGGAATCCCTAGAGTATATAGGTGTTAAACTACTCGAATGGGCTTCCGGAGATAAAGTATATACCGAGATGACTGGTAGGGTTGAACATATAGAATTGGCTGAATGGGCTGATGCGCTGGTAATAGCTCCGGCAACACTGAAAACCCTATCAATGATCGCATATGGAGTGCTTGACCAACTCCTACACCTCACAGCATCGACAATGATGGGTATGGGTAAGAAGGTGATAGTTGTCCCCACCATGAATATAAACCTGTATAGAAGCCCCCAGTATATGGATGTGATCGATAAGTTGAGGGGTTTTGGAGTATATATTATTGAGCCTTTGATCGAAGAGGATAAGGCAAAATATCCGCCGCTAACCGATCTATCCCATTGTATAGATGCACTGATGAATCGTGGAAGGGATCTCGGAGGGAGGTCGATCCTCATAACAGCTGGTGCAACGGTCGAATACATCGACCCGGTCCGGATAATATCTAATCCAAGCAGTGGCTTGATGGGGATAATACTCGCTAGGGAGGCTGCATGTAGGGGTGCACATGTAGACCTCGTAGCCGGTATGATCAGGTATGAACCACCCTACATGGTAAACATCCACCGGGTAGATACCACTGGTGAAATGTATCGCCTAGTCCGTAGATTATCCACTGAGAAGAGTTATGATGCTGCAGTATTTGCAGCTGCACCAGCCGACTATAAACCTATTAGTAGGAGTAGCGTTAAGATACCAACCTCGGAGTATCGTAGACTAGATCTCAGGCTTCAGGAGACTACTAAGGTTGTTAAAGCCATCCCCCGCCATAATAGACCCCGTGTCAAAATAGTGTTCGCCGCCGAGACGGTTAATGACCATGTCGAGCTTGTCGAGAGGGCTAAACACAAACAAGTCCAGTATGATGCTGACCTGGTTGTCGCAAATATCGTTGGTAGGGGTAGAGGGTTTGGATCGGAGTATATCGATGCATGCCTAGTTACGAAGGATAAACACATATGTTTTGGAACGGTTAGGAAGGAGGTTATAGCGCGTAGGATAATAGACTACATAGTAGAGGGATCCAGCGGGGCTGGGGAGAGTGGTTAGTAGAGTAGTCGATCTAGTAATGGATACTGGTAGGGGTTTAGAGGAGTGTAGGGAGAGGATAGTTCTACTACCAATTGGAAGTATAGAGTATCATGGTGGAAAACTACCCCTAGGGACGGATACAATTGTAGCATCCAGGGTAACCGAGTATTGTATGGAGAAGTATAATGGTGGGGTATGTCTAGTTAAAACACCCGTAATACCTCTAGGATTCTCACATGAATGGCTACACAACATCGGGACAATAACTTTATCACCGGATACAATGCTCATGCTTTTAAGGGATATAATTGATTCGATAAATGCATCGATCAAGCCATCGAAGATAATAATTGTTAATGGACATGGTGGAAACTATTACCTATTAAAGATAATTGTTAAGGAATACAACTACCTCCAAGGTTATCCGAGGATATACCTGGTGGATATATGGAGGATCGCTAGGGATATGGGGCTTGAATACTGCCATGCGTGTCCCTTCGAGGCAGAACTATTAAATTATTTAACCGGTTGGAGATATAGTGGCGTCGACCATAGGGTTAAACATAGCGAGTTGGTTGAGGAATACGTTCCTGGATATATAGGTGTAGTCGAGAAAAGTGTTGAAGAGTTTGTATATGAAATATGTCATAGGATAAACAACTTCATTAATCGATAATGTTCCTACCTCTTAAACCTTTCATTAAGCCATATATTACCCCTAGGATGATATCCTAGAGCCTCCCAGTATCCATCACGATACTTATCTGTCAATAGTAGTCTATGTAGCCATTTAACACCCTTCCACCCATATAGGTGTGGTATGAATAGTCTAGCTGGAAAACCTTGTTCAAGGCTCAGCCTTTCATTGTTCATACCGGTTACAACTAGTGCATCCTCAACTAGTATATCCCTTAGTGGGATGATCGCTGAGTATCCGTCTAATCCTACAGCGTATACCCACCTAGCCTCCTCTCTGATACCAGCCATATCAAGTATCTTCCTGACAGGAACACCCTCCCATTCAACACCTCTAACACTCCATCCGGTTACACAGTGGAAGTCCAGTTTAACCTTGATCGTTCCTAGACCTATTAATTCATCATATGTAAGCTTTAGAGGCTTCTCAACAAGTCCTCCAACCTCTAGAAACCATTTATCAAGCTTAACCTCAGGTTGTCCTAGGATCCTATATATTATGAAGCCTGGTATGTATTTCTGACCCGGCGGTGTCCCCCTACCCCTTATAACCTCCCTATAGTCTATATTCGGCGCTTCAGCTTCTTCTAGATCACTCCTTATAATCCCAGCCAGATCTTTATCGACCACGAATATTATCCTCTCAACAATGTTTCTAAAGGATACTATCCTAGCACTAATGTATTTATCACTACCCTCAACAAGTATGTGGAATCTATAGAGTATGTAGTCTTCATCTATAGGCTCATTATCATGGAGGAAAACCCTATACTCTACACCACTACTCACATCCTCAAAATACCTCTTAACTAACCCTACTAGTTCCCTAAGGAATCTAAATCTTCCATCCCTAACCCTGCAATCAACTATAAGCCCTACACCCTTCCTACTTAGGGGTTCGCTACGAATAATGCCACAATTCCCCATTGGGTACCACCAAGAACCGTATGTGATATACTGGTTAATCATTCATAGGTTCCACATAGATCTAGTTTGAGGTATAGAATGTATTTTGATCGATATATGCTTTAGGGTTTAGATGGAAGGTTTACGATCATTACTCCAGGATAGCCTATGGTTAATATAATCGAGTATTCACCCCTCCCTCTGGCATATAGCTCGACATAGTATTTGATGTTAACCGTCTTATTCGTGTCCAGATATTTCAATGGTTTAAGATCGTTTGCGGTCTTCCCTAATCTATCCAGGTCGAGGGGTGTTTCCAAGGGTGAGATCACAACGCTAACATTGCTATTCGTTGAATACTGAATTATGTATCCATCGGTTAAATTTTCACCATTAATCGATATAGTTATCTTTAATGTGAATGAAACGTTTCCCAACCCCTTCAAATAGTTTAACTGAAAGTATATGTATGGTTTATTCACCACCATATAATATTCCGTATATGAGTCCCCTCCAAAGTATGCTAATCCCTGCCTAGTATTTGATGGTAGTGTTATGTTGAAGCTATAAACCCTATAGAGTATCCTCGATCCTAATCCACCTATAGAGATTATGCTCCGCGTTAAACCACCAATTATGATCGTGCTTGGCGTCATCCCTGAACTTGTATTTATAGGTGTTTGAGTTGAATTTACCATAATATTATCAAGCATGCATAGATATATGTATGTGTAACCGGTTAGGTTTAGATATGAGATCTTACCGGATTCGCAGCTTAGTGCCTTATTAAAAATTAGACCTCTCAGATCGGCATCACTCTGCTTATAATTATTAATAATAACTGAATCCTCATCGAGCACTTCGAAACCTGCAATGCTAATAGTATTTTGTCTATTTTCCCTCTCGGGCATTATGTATATTATGTATAGGAAGATGTAGGCTATAACTATAACCGTGGTCAATACACCTATGAAGACTAGGTATCTATCCCTCATAGCCCCTACATGACATACCATATGGGTTCTTATTTATAAAAAACTTAGAATATTGGGAAGGGTGAAGTTACTATATCGGCGAAATCCACTGGTAGGGGTAATCCCTTCTTCTTATACTCATCATACTTCTTCTCGAGGAATTCACGGAATACTGGGCAGTTCTCATATCTACCCTCACGATCACATTTGCCTCCCAGCTGTAGGAAGCACATACCAGTCTTCTTATCATAGTATGGACATATTTTATGGTGGTGTTTAGCGCTTCTAATCATTCTCTGAACCCATTTCTGTTTTTCGTCAACCGACTTACCCTTCTCCTCCATAGCCTTCTGCATCTCTTCATCAATACTGGGTTTCTCAGACAAATTATATCCCCTCCGATACATCCGGTTTTCGATGTTAAGCATTAATACCAATATTTTATGAATTATCTAGAGGAGTTATAAGTATATTTACCATATAGCTCCATGGGCTGATGGAGTATTGGTGGAGAGCTATAGGGTTTTCGATAAATACTATAGGAGATATGATGAATGGTATCTAATACATGATAATATCCGGAGGCTGGAGAATAAATGCATAAGGACGCTAACACCATATGGGAGGATCCTCGATATAGGTGTTGGGACAGCTGCACTACTCGAAGGAGTTAGAGGGGTTATCGTAGGTATTGATCCCGCTGAGAAGCCATTAGCTATTGCCTCGAAGCGCGGGGTTTTACCAGTTAATGGCTTCGGCGAGGAGCTACCCTTCATCGATGAATACTTCGATACAGTCCTTATAGTTGTAACCATATGTTTCCTACAAGACCCCCTCAGAGTTCTACATGAGGCCTGGAGGGTTCTTAGGAGGGGTGGATTCCTTATAACATGCTTCGTCCCCCGGAGTAGTTGTTGGGGTAGACATTATGTATTCCTAAGGGATTCCGGGAGATCAGTGTTTTATAGATATGCTAGATTCTACGATGCTAATGAAGTATTATACATGTTATCTATAGCTGGTTTCCATGTGAGGGATTACTGCTCGATATTGAAGACTCCACCATATCAACCGGTTGGTGTTGAAAACCCCGTAATAGGTCTCCACCCCTATGCTGGATTCGTATGTGTGAGGGCTGTTAAGTATTGATCGATGAATGCATATATAGGGATCTGATGAGAGTTTACGGTAGCCTCACCTATAGGATAGTGGAGTCCATATTTAAGCCTTCGATGAGGCTCTATCTAAGGGTTAACACGATGTATATTTCGAGGGGGGAGTTGATCGATAGGCTGAGGAGTAGAGGGATTGAGGTCTACTCTGATCCCTACGTGGTGGATGCAGTCTACATCCCCCTCAGGGGTCCTAATAGGGTTGAAGATACGGGTAGGGGTATTCTAGTTGATAGGTTTGCGGCTGAATCGATAATGCTTGGAGCAAACCTATATGCACCCGGCGTGATCAGGTATGATGAGTTCAGTATAGATGATATCTTAACAGTTTATGCTCCGAATAATATGGTTGTCGCCAATGTTAGAGCGGTTGTATCATCGAAGGAATTAAAAAATATGAGAAGAGGGCTTGTAGCTGTAAACATAAACCCACTATACTATGCACCACCCATTAGAGATCTGGAGGAGTATTCGATGGGATTATTCTATCCGCAAAGCCTACCAGCGATACTTACAACACATATAATGGATCCCGGACCGGGGGATCTGGTTGTAGATATGAATGCTGCACCTGGTGGTAAGACCAGTCATATAGTTCAGTATACCCGTGGACTCAGTAGGGTTGTCGCTTTTGAGAGGAATAATAGGAAGGCTATGAGGGTTTATGAAACGTTGAAGAGGCTTAGACTATATATTAACGTTGTAATCATACCGGCGGATTCCCGCTATATAGATACACTATTCAGACTCTATGACAGGGTTGATAGGATATTGATAGATCCACCATGCACGGGTTTAGGTGTTAGACCCAAGATCGCGATCGGGAAGAGGTGTAGTGATCTTAGGAATAGTTATCTATATCAGAGACAGTTCTTCACACCAGCCTATACCTCCCTTAGGAGGGGTGGTAGACTGATATATTCTACATGCACTCTAACCATGATGGAGAACGAGTATAACATGTATTATCTTAGGAATAAATATGGTCTCAAACCGGTAGATCTTGGATGGATACCCTATGCTGATAAAGTGTATTATGACGATATAGTAGCCTACCGGTTCCATCCATTAAATAATGATATGAATGGATACTTCATAGCCGTCTTCGAGAAATAGTCTTCTTAGCGAGTCTAGACCCACAGATCGGGCATACCTCCTCACCGGGGTCGAACGATACATATCCACACACAGGGCAATAGACCCTATACTCTCTAGCAATCCTTATACCACGGGTTCTAAGGGGTTTAAACGGTATCTTTAGATGGGCTAGGAGGTTTTGCAGCGAATAGTCGTCTGTAAATACTACAACCCTACAACCCTCCTCTCTATACATATAAGCGAGTGCTGCAACGTCCAGATCTGTCCTTGATAGCGATACGTGCTCACCTATCTCTCTAGCCTTCTCCAGAACCCTTTCTAGAAACATCTTCCTGGGTTCAACGATCCTTACCCGGTTAATATCTATCCCTAGCTCCAATGCTTCACGATTCTCCATATCCCTAACCTCTTCGACGACCCTATTAGTTGTTGTTATCTCACCTATATATCCGGGTATTTGTAGATGGTATTTTGCTAGGAGGGCTGAGGTATCCATCACTATTATGAGTTTACCCGAACACGATCTTCCTCTTATCGAATACTTCTCTGACATAGTCTCTTTTCCCATAGAAACGTATTATTCTTAAACCCATATAATCTAGTTGTGCTTCTACAGGGTTCTCCGGTCCGAGTATATCTATGGATTCACCATCTATGAATAAGTCTATGTATCCCCTAGCTCTAACATCTATCTTAGATAGCATTGGAACCACTATGGTTCTAATATTGAGCTCCATCGGGTATAGTATCGTTAGGAACATAGCGTGTAGATCATAGTTTAGCAGTGGTCCGTAGGCTGATAGATTGTATGCTGAAGAGCCACTGGATGGACCTATGAGTATTCCGTCAGCCTCTACGGTGAATTTTGTTGAGATGGCGGGGGATCTGATCTGGATGTTGAAGTGTAGAACCCTCCCCCGATCCCTATTGATAAGCGCTGCCTCGTTTAAAGCCTTATACCTTTTCCCATTATATAGTATCATTACCCTATCGAGTGTTTCAATATAGTATTCGCCCCTAAAGATCCTATCAATATATTCCTCCACATCATCGTTTAACTCCTCATAATATGCTGTCCTCCTACCACATGGTATTGGCAGTATTAATGGGGAGTATTCCTGGAATAACCGTGATATTCTCAGTAGTGTTCCATCACCACCTATGGACACCACTAGATCGGTGTGTCCTATTATATGCTTCAACACATCGTCAACCCAATAACTCTTAGCATCAATACCTCTATTCTTTAACTCCTCAACAACTCTACGAGCTATATCTAGGCATCTCCCGCCCGGTCTATATATTATTACAGCGTTCTCAAACATTATCCAACCACTATACTGCCAGCTCTACATAAATCACCAATAATATATTTAATAGGTATAGGATTTTAAGTATCCCGAACACAAACTTTGAGAAGGGTTAGTGGAGGGTGGTTATTCCTGGCTATATGTGTAGATGTATATAAGGGATTTGCTGAGAGGACTATAGGGATACTTCGTAGACATGGATTGATCGATGAGAAATACTTGATCACTAGGAGTGGTGGGAGGGTGCTTATACCTGTGAAATATGTTGATAAAAAACATCTAGACAATATACTCTATGGGATCAAGTATTCCTTGAGGGATTGTAATCCACCTAAAAGAACCGTTAGGGTGGGAAAGGATCTACCATCCCATGATAGGATTGGGAGTGTTGTGATTATACGTGAAAACGTGCTTAAGGAGATGAATAGAGAGGAGCTTGATAGAATGATTAAGCTTTTCAGGGAGACCTATAGGGGGTTGGAGGCTATATATGTTAAAACCCGAACCATTGGAGAATATCGTGTCCCGGAGTTGAGGCTTCTATGGGGTAGGAGGGTTGAAGAGATTATACATAGGGAGTATGGTTTAAGATTCCTAGTGCTGCTTGGTAGGGTCTATTTTAACCCGCGTCTAGGTGAGGAGCATCATAGACTAGCCGTTGAGACAAGTGATGGTGAGAGGATTGTTGATTTATTTGCAGGTATTGGTGGTTTCACAATACATATTGCATCCCTTAGGAACGCGGTCATAGTAGCTAATGATCTGAACCCATACTGCTACTTCTCGATCGTTGAAAATATTATGCTTAATCGCCGAAGGATTAAGGGTGATATAGTGGTTTTGAACCTGGATGCTCTACAAATCCCTAAATATTTGGGGAGGGGTGTTTTTGATAGGGTTATAGCTAATCTGCCTATGGGGTCCTATAGGTTCTACCACGTATATGATCACTTATTGGGTGAGGGGGGTGTTTTGAATCTATACATTACTGGTCGTAGCTGTGATGGGGTTATGGATAGGATTGATTGGGGTTGGGGGATCCTTGGGTGTAGGAGGGTTTTAGATTATGGACCCAGGATCTATATTTATAGGATTGACCTCGTCAAGGGTTAGACCTATGAGCGTTACATATAATACATGTTGTTGATCCCTTAAGTATTCTATAAGCCTTCTATCCAGATCTCTAGCTGCCTTATTACTTCTAACCGCTATCGTGGCTGGCTCGACGTATTTACTCCTCCTAATGATCATCCTCCTCTCATCGGATAATATCAGTCTTGGATCTCCCTGTGCTAATACTATATCTCTGAATCCTCCAGCCTCAAGGATTATGATTAGTATCGAATCATCCCTCCTTAATACATGTTTAAGCCTGGGTGATAGATCCTTAGCCGATTTATCAGCTCTAACACCTATTATACAGTCTCCGCGGGGAGTTAGTTCCTCCACCTTAGTGATCTCTATCGTTGACCTATGTAGAGCCCTAATGTTTGGATGCCCATAAGCCTTCAATCTATCAATATACTTCACATCTACCAACCCTATGGATGCTTTATGTATAGGATATATTATACTATCCAGAATAATATTATTCATGATATATGTCTCTAGCATATATGGTGCTTGATCAATGAATTATGCTGAACAACGTAGGAGGATTGTAGAATATCTTGAGAGCCTCGGATATTTGAGGTCTGAGAAGGTCAAGAGGGCTCTTCTAAACGTTCCGCGGGAGGAGTTTGTGCCGCCACCATATAGGGAGTATGCATATGATGATCACCCACTACCTATAGGCTATGGGCAGACTATTAGCGCTATACATATGGTAGCTATAATGACTGAAGAACTAGATCCGGAACCTGGAGACAAGGTTTTAGAGGTTGGAACGGGGTCTGGTTATCAAGCAGCGGTATTGGCCGAGATAGTTGCCAAGATGGATCCTGAAGGGAGGGGCCATGTTTACACTATCGAGAGGATCCCGGAATTAGCGGAATTTGCTAAGAGGAATCTTGAGAGAACTGGGTATTCCAGATATGTTACAGTGATCGTTGGTGATGGAACCCTAGGTTATCCCGAGGCTGCACCATATGATAGGATAATTGTGACAGCGGCCGCACCACAGATCCCAAAGCCCCTGATCGAGCAATTAAGGAGTGGTGGTCGAATGGTTATACCTGTTGGAGACATGTATTTTCAGAGGCTTGAAATAGTTGAAAAGATCAATGGTGATATTAGGGTTAGACATGGTATTGAATGTATATTTGTCCCATTGATCGGTGAGTATGGATGGCGTGAGTAATTATCTAAACCATGCATCTAGTCCCAGTTGTCTGGACTTTATATTCTCCCTATAAGCCTTTAATAGTCTCTGATAGGCGTTCTCAACCCTAGTGGGGTTGAAGTCGTGTTCTTCAACTAATACTTTAACTATTGCATCCTTATCCGGTTCACGCCACTTGATCTCGTATTTATCGGTTACCTGTGGGTTTAGGAAGTATTCACGGATCTTAAGTAGGTATTCTAGGGATTCACCGCCTAGATAAGCCTTTGGAAGCTTCTCTAGAGACCTATAGCTCTTTATGAGTTGGAGGGCTGTCTTCGGGCCTATACCCTTTATACCGTCGGGATTATAGTCTGTCCCGATCAGTATCGCTATCTCGACCAGTTGTTGCCTAGTTATTCTTAGATGTTTAAGCATCTTCTCCAACTCTATGAGTTCAGGCTTGATCTCAACATATATGTTCTTACGGGGTAGTTTACGCTTACCAGTTATAGTTAGGTTTCTTATCAGCCGGGGTGAGCCGAAGAGTAGTGAGTCGTAGTCCTGTGATGCACTAGCCCATGCATCACCCCTCTGGACAATATATGCTGCTTGAGCCTCGCCCTCGGCGGGGGCTTGGATCCATGGTATACCCATAGCGTCTAGAAGCTTCTTAGCATCTTCAACCATGTCCTCGGTGAGCTTTGCAGCCATCATAGCGTATCTACGGGCAGCCTCTAGATCACTCCTCTTTAATGCTTCTTCATACTTCTTAGCCGCATCTTCACGGGTCTTCCTACGCTTAGCTATTTCAGCTGCTTTAAGCTCCGGCGGTTTACCGTCGAAGACGTATACGGGTTTTATACCGTTCTCC
>JALVIT010000093.1 GCA_027028545.1 Desulfurococcales archaeon | reverse complement strand
TCAAACCTATTTTTATCATAGTGATATATATTATCGATAACGTAGTATTTGTGGAACACGATCTTAATACCTATTTTCTCAAAGAAGAACTCGGCATATCCTCCATCATCAAGTATTATTAGTGTTACATTGCGTTTTAAGAGTTTTAATAAAGAGATACTGGTGTTGCCATTAATACTTTCTCTTAATGGTAGTATTACTACTCCACCGTCAATACTTTTAAGCTCACTGTTATAGATTAGTATTTTATCAGTTTTTTTCATAAGCAAAGAGTAACCGTTATCGCTTGTATTTAGAAGGCTATAGGGGGTTGTCGTCGGTAAATTGATTATTACCGCGATGCTTAGTATGATAATAAATGATAGTAGTAGTTTACCTGTTTGGCTTTTAAGCATTTATTACCCACCGGTTATAACCGATAATAGCCTATAAAGTATTATTGTAAGGAATACTGTAAGCAGTACCATATCTATTATATGAATCCCCTTTACCCTCCTTAATTCACTTCCAAAGCCTGATATTAGGAAATAAAGGAGTACTGCAAATGATGCATAGACTTCGGGATTTTCTATGTGAAGTAATACTAGGATAACGTTTCCGAGGAGTATGAATAGTCCAAGTAATATTATGTCTTCATCGAGTTTTCTCAATGATTCTTCCCTCAATGATATATTTTTCATTACTTAGTTCTTCATGTGTTACGAGGAATATTTTGTCTATACTTTCCAGAATAGTTTGTAGTATAGTCAGTCTTAGCGGGTTTAACGGTCCTTTAATGTATTTATGTATAGATGGCGTTATACCTTCAAGAACTATTCGTAATTTACCTTTACCACTTTCAACAGTTATTCCTCTAGATAAACCCAATGCTTGCAGTTTCACCCTTAGATCACTTTCACCTGTCTCAGTAGGATTTTTACGGGAATATAGGGTGAGGTAAGGTTTACCTCCTACTGCACCAATACCTACCATTAATTTACCACAGTCAAGGTATTCTTCGGAAATAGCTATGAGTCCTCTTGACGGACAAGTATAGATAATGTGTTTTTGGTTCAAGCCTAGGTCTTCTAGTAATCTATTATAATGATTTATCGTAATAGAAGTATAGCTTGAAAGTATTTCTTCTAATGGACTTGTTATTGTCACACCTAGCATCAATATTACGAATCCATAAACCACTAATGAGAAACCTATTCCGGCAACCATATAGTTATTTATAATGAATCCTATAATTGTGAAAATCAATGAAGCTATTACAATGTTAAAACCTAGTATGACATATTTACGATTCAACGAATACCCCTACTTTGGAACATCTATCTCTGAAAGCAGCTTGTCGATGACGTCTAGAGGCGTAATACCCCTTAGTTCATACTCCCTCTTTAACACAATTTTATGAGGTATAACATATCTAGCAGTTATTTTAACATCATCGGGTATTACATAGTCACGGTCATTGATTAAAGCATAAGCTTTAGATACTCGGTATAAGTGAATTGTTGCACGGTGACTGGGTCCGATCATTACTTCATCAGAATTTCTAATCTTTGAAACAAGTTTTACAATGTATCTGGTGATCTTTTCGTCAACGAATATATTTGTATCGAGAAAATCCCTTATTTTACGAAGCGTATCAGTTGTCGAGATAGGATTAATCTCGGGCTCAGACTTGTATAGTTTATCAGACCGCGTGGCTATTAGTAATTCTTCGGAAGGATCGTTATATTCTACGTGTAACCTTGCCCAGAAGCGATCTCTCAGAGTAATCGTTAACGGATAAACTCCTACTTCAACATCAACAGGTACTTCTGTTGCAAATACATGAAAGGGATCCGGGAGTCTGTGTGTTACTCCATCAATACTTACCTGGTTTTCAGCTAACGCTTCAAGAAGAGCTGATTGAACTCTTGGGGGCGTCCTATTGAGCTCGTCGAACATTAGAAAGTTTGCGAAAACCGGGCCTTCTATGAATGTCCTAGTACCATCTAGTCGATAAATATAATAACCAGTTAGATCAGTCGGTAGTAAGTCCGGATTCCCCTGTACACGTTTGAATTCCCCCTGAAATACTTTAGCAATAGATTTTACAAGTAGGGTTTTAGCGGTACCGGGTGGGCCTTCTATAAGTATGTGTCCTCCAGCGTATATTGTGGATAAAACGATCTTTATCTCATTTTTCTTTCCAACAATTACTCGCTCGAGTTCTTCGAGGACTTTGCGAGTTATTAACTCTATTTCACTAATATCCATTGCTTTATATCACCGGGTAAATACATGTGTCCAGTAGTTTAATCTGTGAATTGTTATTTTCTTGATCATGAATAGTCTCCCTAATTAAGATTTAATTAAACCGTGTAGGAGGCTGTCTTTAATCTTTTTCCATATTTCGCTACGGTAGAGTATTGATGCTATTAACGTTATGAAGCTCGTTATTATCGTCGTATTTATAATCAGCATTATGAAGGGTAGTGGTGTACCCGTTGTCTTCCCTCCTTTACCTATTTCTGTAAAAATACTTCGCATATTCCTGATGTTTTCATCGATGTTCCTCGTAGAAGCGAATAGGGATACTCTGATATACATTGTTATTTCCTTGTTATTGATTACTACCGGGTATTTATAAATCGTGTATCCTAGCAATAACTTCCTATTATTCTTTAATATGACCATGTAGTTTATGATTAGACCATGGAGGGATTCGCTCCAACTCTTCTCAATCCTATATCCCTGTGCTGTAAGACAAACATACCATCCATGGAAACGGCCGGGATTCTCGGCTAACTCTAAGTATCCTGTAAAAGACGAATCACCATATCTCACATTAATAGTTCTCACATCAAGTGCTCCAAGAGCTTCTCCAATTATTGGCTGAGGAATACTTTTAACTAATGCATTACTTGTTTCATTGAAAACTACGATTGAAGGGTTAGATAGTAGTTTTGTAAAACTCGTTGTAGGTACAGGTTGAGAGACGTAGGAAGACGAGACGTGTATAAGTATTATGAATAGGGCTAATATTACTAGGATGCTAGTGTAGGGAATATACATTCTAGGCTTAACCACCCGCTTAATAACTATAGATCCCAGTTTTGCCTTTAACCCGGGTAGACTCAGCCTGCTAATGAATAATATTCCGACAATTGTCGCGATCGAAACATAGATTAGCGATGGAAAACTATGGAAAGCACCAATTGCTTCCTGATAACCCATATTACGAGCAATCCATACGATCACTGCTAGCCTTAGAATATTCCCGGCAAAAACAGTTATAGCAGATGATGTAGCTGCAAGAACCGTATAGATGATCTTTCTTTTAGGAGAATCTATGGATTCCGCTGCGAGGTATAATATTAATGGGAGAAGGGCCAGTATACTTAGTAGGCTAGTTATCCCACTACAAACCGGGGCAACCCTGAAAAGCCTTATAAAGCCATCTTTATCGACTACTTTCAACGCGGTATAAACTCTAGTCTCAACAATACCTGCACCGGTAATAGCAGCGGCAGACTTTGTTACTATGGGTGTTAACTCATATGCAGCTGACTGTATGTAATCCATAGGTAATGGAACCATCGAGAATAAGAAGATAAGTACTAGAAGGGGAATCCACCAGCGATCAAATCTTAACACAACTACTAGTAGTCCCCATACAAACAATACTAGGGAAATAATTGATAGTTGAAGTATATACTGGGGATTCAGTAGCGTTAAGGAATAGAAGGATGCTGATAATACAAGGGAGATTGTACCAGCAAGCATTTTCTCCGGGTAAAACCTGTCTTCAATCTCGGTATGTTTAACCAGTATTTTGAAAAGAGTGAAGAGTGTGAGAGGTATTAATATTAAGAGATACGTATATTCCTCAACACTAAGTAATGAGTAATACTCGAGGAGATGGGGAGTATAGTAATTGTACATAATGATAACAATTACCGAAACTAGCACCGCGAGCAATATTATTTTATTCATATTTTCCAACCAATACTACAATGAATATATTAATTTTAATATACTACTTCCAACAA
>JALVIT010000092.1 GCA_027028545.1 Desulfurococcales archaeon | reverse complement strand
TAATATCTCCATTAGCCGTATCACCGGTTACAGCTGTATTCGATGAATCAACTATAGAAAACAAAATCAAGGATTTGAATCTTACAATTATTAGAGAACTAATATTTCCAGTAAACATGTATAACCATACATTCATCCTTAGAGGGCTCGATAGAGACTCTACAAAATACTTCGTTGATGAAGAGGTAGGTGTAGATGAATGCCTAGCATGTGTATGGATCGGGAAGGAGATAGCCGATAAATATGGGTTGGAGAAAGGGGATTTTATAGAGATCTACTCACCATACACCAACTCATTCTATAAGTTAGAGGTTAAAGGAGTAATATCTACGGGGGCACAGCTAGACTCGGAACTGATAACCGGGCTTGATACAGCTAGGATGATTAGAGGTGTTGGATATTCATCCCTCTCAGTCCTGATAGCATATGGTAGGGAGGAGGAGCTATATAGGCTTTCACGGAGGCTGAATATATCGACGGCTAAGCTAGGCTTGATCCAGAGGGTTTTAGCAGTTATAGGAACTGGTAGGGAGGTCAGGTTTAAAGCCGTAGAGAATCTTCAAGAGATATATCTTTCACGTATAGGTTTAAGCCAGCTTAACCTCCACATATTGCTATTCTCGATAAGCATAGTCTTTAGCATGGGGTTAATAATATATCCCGGATGGATCTATAGCTCCAGATCTAAGGAGTTCGAACTACTACATGAGATCGGTGTCTCGATTAGAAGTATCAAGATCAACATAGTATTGTTATTTACAATCATAACACTCCCATTACTAACTATATTAGCCATTATTCTAAAACACATAACTTTTAAATACACAATATATGAGCATAGCTTCCAGATAGGCTCCGAACCCCTAACCACGATGATTATAGGATTAGGCTTATACGCGGTATTTATCCTAGGAGTACTAGTGCTGAGAGAGGGATTTGAAGAGTGAGAAGAAATATAGATCCCATCCTACTACTATTACTCATAATAATACCATTAACTAGGATCGTATTAACCATTAGCTCAGGAACACTATATTCGACTGATATATGGCCCCTATATAAAAGTTCAAAAATACTAGTCGACAACCCCTATAAACCATTATATGATGATAAGTTTTTCGATGGATATAATAATCATTGGCCAGGCGTTATATTATACACTTCGATCACGTCTAAAGTTTTCGATATAGATCTATTCAATATATATGTGATTATGCCGATATTCATGTATTTCATGGTCATAGTTTCCATATATCTCATACTCGATAGGATGAATTTGAAGAGAATTAATATTTTAATGCTTCTACTATATTATTCAATGATCCCCTCTCTAGCGCTTTTCTCATCAGCTTTATTGAAGGAAGTTTTTGCATTACCTATTTTCCTATTGGTCTTATATGTTATATTCTTTAATCGTGGGGGTAAGAGCATATATTTAGTTATAATGCTGTTTTCATGTATTCTCCTCTCCAGTATTCTTTCATCATATCTCCTCATAGGGGTGCTTATTTCATCCCTCTATATAGCATTTGTATATAGAATTAAAGATCCTAGGAGGAATCTGGATTTATCTGCTAAATCACCCATGATTTATTCCTTAACGTTAACATTAATGTTCATACTATACATGCTACTCTATGGATTTAAGGGTGTACCGTATAGGATTGAAGTATATGAGGTTTACACCTATATCGTCTATATGGTCTTTATCTATCTAACATACTTATTCTACGGTGGTATAGGTGGTAGGAGGGTCATAATTCTAGTTTTATTTGGGTTATCTATCTCGTTATTCGCTATAAACATCCTCTATGTTAATGGTATTATTATCGAATCCATTTATTTACTGCCATATGTTCTCCCGATACTTGTAGGATTTCCGATACTTTTTATTAATGGAAAACATGTATTTGTTCGGAGTTTTGCCTTATTTATTTCTCTAAATGTATTATATGTATTATTTGGTGCACCAATGCTAATAACTCTATTGCATAGATTTCTGAACTATCTACCCCTCCTCATAATATTGAGTATTCCATTATCTGGTTTAACTATTAGGAGATTATACAAACTATTTACTATAACGATCGTATTATTATCAGTATTTTCTGGAACATATGTTCTGGGTAAAGCTGTCGACGGAGGTGATCCGATAACATATTTCTGGCATTATGATTCTACTGAAGTGGAGATCCTTGATGATGTTAAGAGGCTTATTGATGGAGGGGTTGTGGTCGGTGATGATAAGGTCATGTATTATTACTGGATGGAGCTCGATGTAAAACCCCATTTATATCTACTTGGAATATATGGTTCATATGATCTGTCCGGTAAACCGTTAGTAATCTATAAGGATAACTTTGTATATGGTTTATCTATAGGATTGAATAGATACCAATTATCAAGCTACTATAATAGGTATTTATCAATGAAGATCTTTGATGGAGGAATAGTCTATGTAGTGATGGGTTATGGAAGACGATAATATACTATCTCTTAGAAAGATCAGCTTCCAACGGGGTAGTGAGACTGTATTGAGGGATATCAGTCTAGACATACATCGGGGAGAATACTATGTTATTAGGGGTAGGAGTGGTGTAGGTAAAACAACATTAGCTAAAATAGTGTCTTTACTCATCAAGCCAAGTAGTGGTAGGATATTCTTTAAAGGTATAGATGTCACCGATAAACCAGAACATGTACTCTCAGATTTGAGGCTAAAATATATAGGATATGTTGACCAATACTATACATTACTTGAAAACTTCACAGTTCTCGAAAACGTTTTACTACCATTAAAGCTTCTAAGAAAGGTAGATGATGAAGACATTAGATACGCAATGAATCTTCTCAGAGATTCTGGACTTGAGGGTAAGATAAATAGTTATCCACGAGAGCTTAGCGGTGGTGAGAGACAGAGGGTTGCGATAGTTAGAGCGCTTGTTAAGAAGCCTACACTATTTGTTGGTGATGAACCATATTCTAGCTTGGATGATGAAACTAGGGATATGATCGAGAAGCTCCTCCATAGATGTATTATAGATTACGGATTAACAATTATTATAACAACTACAGATCTATACACAGGTTTTAAATCGAATAAAGAATACTTACTGGTTAATGGAAGACTTAAACCTTTTAAGTAGTTCCTTCGAAACTTTATTCCAAACCCTCTTATTCCATACAAAGTCATATATCCTCTTAGAGTAATACTCATATCCTCCATAGCCTTTAAAATATTCGCTGAGTCTATCGATGAGCTTATTCATAGAAGAATCATGTATTATTTGATCTTCGGTGTAGTCAGTATATTTTATCCTTTCAGGAAGAGTGTATTTTGCCACTGGTATACCCATGGCTCCAGCCTCGATAGCCGAATATCTTAGTTCTTCATCGATGGAGGACTCAAAGAATAGTTTTGTCTCTAGGAGTTTCTCGTAGAAGATATTCTTTGGGAAGAAAACATATGTTTTAACTCTAATATATTCATTACTTAATCCATGTATCCTCCCGTTAGGATCTATTACCATTATCTTCAATCTTCGATTAATCCTTCTTCCAGTAATGACGAATATTTTGAAGATCTGGTTTATCCCCAGAAGCTTGGGCGAATATGCATGTGATAGATAGATCGTTACATCGTATTTTTTATCTATGTAGCTTTTCATCCTTAGTTTATCGTATAAAGGCTTTTCATCCTTCAAGAGGAATTGTGGGAGTATAATCCTCCTATTATAATCTATATTGTTGATCTCACACGTCATATGGCTATGGCAAATATAGTAGTTGAATAATGGGATTCCCGTAAGTATGTTGAATGATGCTAGCTGGACTATATCACCATAAACCTTTGCGGGGCTACCTATGGAGTTGGCGAGGTCTCTGGATAGCTCATAATTGGTGAATCCATGTATAAATAGTAGCTTTAAGAATCTCGCATATATTGGTATTGGTATTGAACCCATATTTATTACTACATCGTATCCCTTGTATCTTTTAAGGTTTATGATGGATTTTAAGAATGCCCTAGTATATCCATTCATGTATTCATATGTGTCTACTCTATA
>JALVIT010000091.1 GCA_027028545.1 Desulfurococcales archaeon | reverse complement strand
ACAAATACATCTATCGCTGGAGGCTCTACAATTATAAATCCATAATCAGCCAGACTACTCAATCACCCCAAGCCTCCTGAGAGATCTCTCAAATGAATCCCTATACTCCATAATTATTGGAGACAACCTTATTATACCATCCAAATGCTCAGCTATACCAAGCTGTTTAAGGATCTCACCTATAACAAGTGCTTCACCCACATTCAACCCCTGACCAGTAAGCTCCTGAGCGGTTACGGTGGATTTCAACGCTAAAGCCCTTAGAACAACCTTAGCGTTCTCACCATGCGCTGGATCTTTTAGGAGGGTGTTTATCCTCACATAGATCCACTCCTCAACACCATTCGGTACATCGAGTCCGGAGGCTTCAGATAGCATACTTCTAAGCTCATCATCATCGAGTATCTTGAATATTTCCGTAAGTAGTTCTGCTATAAGCCATCCGGTACTCATATATTTCAGCTTCACATGGTTTCCATCAATATATACTCCAAGCCTATAGAGGAATTTCTCCATATAGTCGTCCACGATCCCCCTATAGGTCTGCCTGAAGGTATCTATATCTATACCTCCAGACTCATATAGTAGTCTAAGGATCTGGATCAGATAGTTGCGGGATGGAAGCATAGCTATTAAGCCTAGCAGAGACTCCCTAAGCGTCGGTGAGGGTACTCGTCTCTCAGCCATAACCTAGACACCGCATTCCCAGGATACAATACAGTATAGGGTTTACAACAATATATTACTATATCCATAGAAGAGTTATATAGATAATTAGAGGGATGGAATGGAGGTATCCAGCAGGGATTGACGCTCCTCATAAAGAATGCGAAATACATCATAACACCGATCAATGGCTATCAGTTGAGGATCCTTAGTGGTAAGGATATAGTTGTTGAAAATGGTAGGATAACATGTATAGGTGAAAACTGCCCCCACCCCTCCTCCTCAGAGGTGATCGATGCCAGTAACCACATAGTTCTCCCCGGACTCATAGATACCCATACACATCTAGAAATGAGCGCATTATATGGATTAATGCCCGACTATGAGCACAATATGTACTATGAGAGGCTTCAGAGACTCAGAGATAAGTTGTCGAGTAGTGATATTGCCAAGCTATGTAGGATCGCATGTATGAAGCTGGTTATGAACGGTGTTATCGGATTCATAGATTCATCGAGAAACTATAAAGAAGTTATAGAGGAGTGTAGTAGGTTTAAACTACATGTTACAACTGGACCAGTGAATCCAGACCCCTCTAAAATCGATGAATATCTTAGGGAGACTATGGGTAAAAGGGTGAATTTGATCATAAACCTTGAAGGAATACATAGGCTAGATAGAGGATATCTCAGAGAAATAGTGGGGCTAGCCGAGGAGCATAACGTGGGGCTTAACATACATTTATCGGAGACTAGGAGGGAGGTATACCTTGTTAAGAAGAATACTGGTTATCTACCGGTTGAATACCTGTATAGGAGCGGATTCTTAAACGATAAAACGATCATATCCCATGCGAACTGGATAACCAGTAGCGAGATAGAGTATCTATCCGAGAAGAATAGCATGGTTACCGTAACGCCACATACAACTATGAGACTCGTAGAGGAGGGGTTCACACCAGTCTACGAGATCATGTCTAGAGGGATAAGGTTAGCCGTTGGAACAAATGGTGCATCCGGCGATAAACATAGTGTTCTAGAGGAGATGAGGGAATTAATACTCCTATATCGGCAGAACTACTGGGATACTAGGCTTAAAACAGTTTGGACACTACCACGATTACTAAGGGATATGTATCTAGTAGCAGGTATAGATGGTGGGGTTATAGATGTTGGTGAACCAGCCCATCTAGCTGTTTTGAGGATTAATAGCGTTAGGCATAGACCCCTGTCAATAGGGAATATTGTATCAACACTATTACTCATAGGGGGTTTCGACGTAGAGGCTACGATCGTAGATGGTGAGCTTGTCTACTGGTCTCAGAGGGATTTAGGTTTTACTAGGGAGTTAGACATACTACTCAAATGGGTTGAGGAGGAAATATATGGTCTGATCGATCCATATGATGGGGTTATTAAATGAATAAGGCGAGAATATATGAGTTCTTGGGAAGGCTCGCCGTAGTAACTGCAGTTATAGCATCTATTATAAGCTTCATAGCATACCTGGTGAAGCCGAGCATACAGTATGTAATGTATGGCTTCATGTGGTTATTTATAGGGTTAATAGACTATATTATCTGGAGGAGTAAACCGGGGAGGAAGATAAACTTGTCTGAGGGAGAAGGATGCGGATTACTAAGGGAGGCTGCAGAACTAGTAGCAATACTCTATTATCTATCAGAGCATAGAGACGAATACGGTGTAGCATGGAGGATAGACAGCCTACTCGGAAAACTAGATATGCTTAGAGATAACATGGTTAATATGTGTGGTGATAACTATCTAGATACCTTCAACAACTTTATAGATGATCCATCAAATGATAAACTAGCTTCAAAAACCATTAGACTACTACATGAATGCATGATTAGTAACGGCTGCCGGAGTAACGTCTCCTTAGAAGAATGATCAGTGTTAACAGTGTAGCGGCTAATAGTATAGATGTATATGGAGGCTCCGGCAGGGATGATATGAATGGTCTCTTAATAATAATATATACTGATGTTGAATAGTTTTCGGCCGATGAGAACGAGTATTCTCCGCTAGTTGTTGAATAGGTTAATGGAGGATCATATACAGCATATACACGATACCTACCAGATAATATATCTGGGTTGCTGGCAATATCTCCAAGCCATAGATACACGTATCCACTCCTATTAGTAGTATTCGATCCTAGATATATTAGGCTACCATATAAGTAAAACCTAACCCTTACACCATATAATGGAGCCCAACCTGTTCCATTATAGTATTGGACGCGGGCAGTGATCCATGCTGGTTCACCGATCTCTATGTATGAGTCGTTATCATAGGATATATGGTGTAGTGTAATATTTACTATCCGGGTAGCATATTTTATCAGTGTGTAGGAGTCTATCCAGTGATCGCCTGTTCCTGTCGATAAGTCATTTGTTACATCGTTATCTGTATCATAGAATTCACCGTCAATAGTATATGTTTGATCAACACCCATACCCCACGTCGGATAATATGCTAATGTATCATACGCGTTAGAACCCGTTAGATCTATTAGTTTATTGGCTGTAAATCCGGGCTGGCTGGCTAGGGGTGAGCCGGGATTTACTAGGGCATATGTTTGGACTTCAAGCCTATACGATACAGGTAGGTTGGGTAGAAAGCTTAATGGTATGGCGGCTTCTATAAAGTGGTGGCTGTATGCTAGCTGACCAGTTAATACGATCTGTCTTGTTCCATTAAGTATAGTTATTGTACCTGTTCTAGGATTGAGCCATACTATGTAGTTCCATGTAGAGTTTCTACGCGTTACACCTCCAAGCTCTGTATCGGTGTCTCCTATACCGGTTGGAGCATAGATCCATGAATCATATCCATCGGTTTCGTTGGCTGGAGTTGTATCGAATACTAGTGCGACCATAGGTGTTGCATTACCCTCTGGAGCAACTAGTCCTCTAATATGTACTAGAACATATAGTTCTCCATTGGCATCATCTCTCCAAAGCTCGATGGATAATAGGTCTAGATCGAATGCTTCATTGGGTATATAGTCGGTCCTCATATCGTTCGAGACATCGCTCCAAGCCTGTATGTATCCCTCAGCGTCTAGGACTCTATGTCCATAATATACTGGTTCCGGTAGATTGTTAAAGCCTATATCTAACCAATAATCTAGTTCTCCATCGCTTAGCTCAGTATCCGTGTCGATATCGGATAATACGTCTACGAAGCTGGTCTTAGATGATGGACTATATGCCGGATCACCATAACCGTTAGATACGAATACTCCGAGATATACCCTAACATTACTAACATTCCATGTGTTAGCCACGCCTATATCGCTCCAAGCAATAGCTATCTCCACGGACTCGGTTGTTGAATCAGCTACAAATACTGAGTTCTTCGTAGATACCTCATAGTATGACGCATTATAGATATCGAGGGGGG
>JALVIT010000090.1 GCA_027028545.1 Desulfurococcales archaeon | reverse complement strand
ATTTATAATATGTTATGGGGAATGAATAGGTATAGCATTACCGGGATAGATTGTGTAAAGGTGTGATAGATATGCCTAAGAAGAGGGAAAGTAGGGGTAGACATAAGGGTTCTAAGGGTAAGGTCGATACGGTGCAATGTGATAATTGTGGAAGGATCGTTCCTAGGGATAAAGCAATATGTGTTACGAGATGGTATAGCCCCGTACCACCACAACTGGCTAAAGAGCTTGAGAAGAAGGGTGCTATAATAATGAGGTACCCGGTTACCAAGTGCTACTGTATATCATGTGCTGTACATCTAGGGATAGTGAAGGTTAGGCCGGAGCATGAGAGGAAGCCTAAACCACCGCCGATATAGGGATATTGTGAAGATAATCTTTATAGAGGCAAACCCCCTCTTTAACAGATACGATATAATTCATCGCATATTTAAATCGGCGGGGGAAACCCTTATACCTCTAACACCCTATGTAGTATACTTTAACCGTTCAAAAAACTCTTACACTATGCAAAGTATAGATGGAGTTGTTTATGGGGATTTAAAGGACCTGATGAATAGAGTTCTAGAAGGGTGTAACTGGATAGTATTACTCGCTGAGGATGCAGATTATAGTATTGAAAACATTATAAGGGGTGAATGCTTCATTGCAGGACTACACACGGATATCCCGGAATCTATGGAATCATATATTGAGAGTAGATTTAATGCTCATAGGACAAGACTATCCAGAATACCCTATCTAGCATCACAGATACCGCACATACTAGACGTATACTTATCCGGTAGAAACCATTATATTCATATACTGCATATATGAATAGGAGGAATTCATGGGGTGTGGAGAGATATGGTTAAGGCAAAGAAGATAGTTATTGTAACTGCAACCCATCACCCATACCATAAGCTATGGATGAAGATCGCTGAGGAAGCGGCTAAACAGCTTGGATTAGATGTTGAAGTTAAATATGAAGACTATGTCTATCTAATAGAGCATGGAGACACCGATGAATACGGTATGGCATGGGTTCCACAGATACTCGTGGAGTTCGAGGATGGATCCGTTAGACTATTATTATCACAACTACCATTAAACGAAGCTTATCAACCGGATAAGGATAAGGCTGTTGAGATGGTTGTTAAGAAGGTTAAGGAGTTTGAATCGGGGTCTTAGTTAGGGGTGGGGATCCAGCGGATGATCTTCAGCGTCCCCTACGTCCCAACACCATACGCTGTCGTTAGAGAGATGCTTAGATTAGCTGGTGCTGGACCGGATGATATAGTATATGATCTTGGATGTGGTGATGGAAGGATACTTATCATAGCTGTTAAAGAGTTTAACGTCAAGAAGGCTGTGGGTATTGAGAAGGATCCTGAGAGGTATAAGATCGCTTTGGAGAATGTTAGGAAGAATGGTGTTGAGGATCGAGTGGTTGTTATTAATGACGACTTCTTCAACGTAGATATTAGTGAGGCAACGATTGTAACCCTCTTTTTACTAACATCTGTTAATGCAGCTCTAAAACCGAAGTTTGAGAAGGAACTTAGAGAGGGGACACGTATAGTTAGCCACGAGTTCCGAATACCGGGTTGGAGGGAGAAGGAGAGCTTAACTATTAGGGATGATCGGGGGATATCGCATAACATATACCTATACGTTATCGGAGAACACACTCATCACTAACGATCTTCCTACCATGGACGATATAACCCGTATGTCCTACCATAAGGGTTCTAGGCCTAGTAGCATTCTCCGAAACACTGTATTCTCTTAGGAGTATTTCCAATCCTCCAACCTCTATGAAGCACCCGCTTTTCTCCATCGCTAATACCGTCTTCTCAACCTGGTTTATGGTTGGTACATATACTATTAGTGGTCTTGATGGTTTCAATACGTGATATGCTGTTTCTAGAGCATTCCATGGATCTGGTATGTCGTAGAATACTGCATCTATATATTCCCTCCTAAACATTCCGCTATCTCTAACATCGCCATGTATAAGTATAATCCTATCACCGACATCTGCAGATTCTAAATTATTTCTAGCAGTCTCTAAATGTCTAGGATTATTATCGACACCGTATAGTCTTCCAGAACCCCCTATTATATGGGCTATTGTTAGGGATAGGAAACCCGTTCCAACACCGGCCTCCAAAACCCTTGATCCAGGTCCAATACCTGATAGATACATCATGTAGGAGGAGTCTTTGGGATATATTACCTGTGTGATCCTCTTAAACCCGTATAGTAGGTCTCGGGGTAGTGGTTCTAGTAGGTATGCTTTGAAACCCCTACTAGTATATACTGCCTCGCCATATCTTCTACCAACTATATCGCTATGCTTAATATATCCCTTATCGGTTCCCAGAATACCGTTCATTCTAAGGGTTATCAGGTATTTCCTCTTATCATCAATATATACTAATACACGATCACCGTATCCAAGCATAAACCTCTACACCAAACACTACTTGTCGGTCCTGGTGTCAGTCATCATCTAGACATCTATCAGAAATACCAACCCTCCCCATCCATGTCATAGATTAAAAATATATTAACTTATTATCGTTTCTCCTCACTGTAGGTGTTGTTTGGAGGGGTTGTATGGTTTGAGTGGTGTGTTTTATCTTATGAGTATTAGGCCCAAATATGCTTATAGGATCTTTACCGGTAGTAAGAGGTTTGAGCTTCGTAAATGGTTTGGTGTTGTCCCGGTTAGGGGTTCGACGATTATAGTTTATGCTAGTGGTAGTGTTAGAGCGATTATTGGAGAGTTTAGGGTTGGTAGGGTCTATATGGGTTCTCCGGGTGAGGTTTGGAGTTTTCTATCATCCCAGGAGTCTCCTGGTGTTGGACGTGAGGATTACTCGTATATACGTGGTTCTAGGAGGGCTATGGCTATAGAGGTTATAGATCCAATACTATATAGTAAGCCTATAACCCTCCAAGAGATCAAATCTATAATACCTGGCTTCATGCCCCCATTAAGCTTTAGGATGCTAAATCCATATGAGCCATTATACGAATTACTAATTAGGAGGGTTAGATTGGTTAGAGGATAGATCCATGATCTATCCATCTAAAAACTATTTATAGAATTCAGACTCCCTAATCCACAACTCCTTCTTAAGAAGATCCCTAATAGCTACACGTATCACCTCACTTCTACTACTATACCTCCCAATCTTAACAAGCTCATCCAAACCCTCAACATATACCTCAGGCATCTTAACAGTAATCAACCTCATACGAGCAATCGATCCAGCCATACCCCATCACCAATCCTATAATAAGAAAGAGAAAAATTTAAAAACCCCAACACCAACGAAAACAAATAAACTGTTAACAGCTTTTATACTCTGTAAATGTGATCTATACCAACCGAACCAAAGCGTTCACGATGAACACAATGGATCGTTGGAGTAACAAATCCGGATTAACATAAAATTTTAAAACAACCACTACAATACAATAACCACAGTAGAAAACAATAAGAACTGAAACATAGCATATTCTACGGACGGGCTTCATTGGGATATACTAACCTATCTTGTAGAAAACAATAAGAACTGAAACTTGATCAATCCGCCCCAGAACTTAAAGTAGCGCTGATAACCCGTAGAAAACAATAAGAACTGAAACCCATTGTTGAGACATGGGTTAAGAACAAGCAGGGTAGAAAATACTATTACGTAGAAAACAATAAGAACTGAAACTTATGAAGCTCAAGATATGGAATATATAATACATTGTTAGGAAGCCTGTAGAAAACAATAAGAACTGAAACAAGGAGGAACAAGTAAGCCTACTCCGTGATCTATATAGGAGAGATGAGAGTAGAAAACAATAAGAACTGAAACCCCGTGCAGCCAGCCGTATCCTACGAAGACTCGAAAAAATGGGATACGTAGAAAACAATAAGAACTGAAACATAAGCGACTTCATCACAGCTATGCTCATCCCTGATAAGGATAAGGCATGTAGAAAACAATAAGAACTGAAACTATCTACTTGGCAATCCCGCCCACTTTAGTGAATCCTATATACTTAACGTAGAAAACAATAAGAACTGAAACTAATGCAGTTCCTCAGAGGAGTAGGTCTTAAGGTGGCTCGGTGATGAAGCCTGTAGAAAACAATAAGAACTGAAACAATATG
>JALVIT010000089.1 GCA_027028545.1 Desulfurococcales archaeon | reverse complement strand
ACGCCTATACTCCTATAGATAGCATCCTCGAGGGCTCTAACTATTTCGGAGTCTGGATCTGTTACTGCAGGCTCCATTGTTTCGATTATGCGTAGCTCTGCTTCAACATTATACTTCTTTGATGCCTTCATGAGTACATCCTTCATTTCATGGATCACGTCATCCGTCTTCTCCTCAACTATTAGCCTACGATCAATGCTGAAGGAAACCTGTCCCGGTACAATATTTATGCTTCCAGGTGCTGTTAGTTTCCCGCCTAGGGTTGCTGTCGGATACTCTCCTCCGGGCATATCGTAGACATATCTACTCTTCCTCTCCTTAAGCCTTGGTAGGTATTCTTCGATATAATGCTTTGCTATATAGACCATTTTCTCGAAGGCATTAACGCCTAGCCAGGGTGTTGAACCATGAACCTGTTTACCCTTGACAACTACTTCAGCCCATACAAGCCCCTTATGTCCATGCCATATATTATCTAGACCGCTGGGCTCAGCTATAACTACCCAATCAGGTTTTGATCCTAAAACATTCACCAGATATCCCGTTCCGGTAGAACCACCGATCTCCTCGTCCGGAACTATTGCTACCTCGACAACTATGTCAGGCTCAGACTTCTCGGCTAAATGGATCATTGCTGCTAGGAATGCCGCTATACCCCCCTTCATATCCGATGCTCCACGTCCATAGACTCTATTATTCACCTTTAAGGGTTTGAACGGCTGTGTAACAGTCCACCCCTCACCGGGGAATACTACATCGTAGTGTCCATTGAATTGTAGAATCCTATCCCCACTACCTATCCTCGCCAATAATATGTATCTAGGTCTTTTAGGGTGATACTCCCTCGGTAGATGTTTTTCAACATAATCCTGTGGAACACGGTGTATAGTTGTATGGATTCCATACTTCGATAGTGTTTCAGCATAGTATTTTACCATGTCCTCATATGCTTCTCCGAGAACCGTTGGATACTTTATACTCTCTATAAGGATCTCCTCGGCTATCTCATATATGTGTTTTGGAAGCTTACCCATACCGCCCACCATGATATATCAACGTTATATTCTGGGTGTTAATGAATATAATTGTTATTTTCCAGAGAATATTACAGTATCGAAACGTTGTCTAGGTGTTTTAGGGATTGACTAAGAGGATTAAAGGGGTGGCTAAAGCTGTTAAATGCGTTGAAGAATGCAGTTCTACGAGCGATCTAGCATCATGCTTCATAGACTGCTATCATGGTGATCGGCTAGGCATAGCTGATAAATGGGTTAAAAAACTAATAACAATATCGGCAATCGTTGCTAAACAGTATGGTTTTACAGCGATCCTATATAGTAGGGAGTTTAAGAGCTTCCTACAGAATCCCCATAGACACCTCGAGAAGAAATTATTCATATATACACACGATTTTAAGAGGGGTAAACTTGGATTAGAGGATTATGCTGCGAAGGCTATGATGGCTACAAATACCAGTCTACAAACCAATCTTAGAACACTCTACCAGAACTGGTGCTTCCTAGCAATACTATACAATATATATCGTGAAGGAACCCGGATAGTATTCCCCGAACATAGGGTTTTAAGCCTTGAACGTAGCGGTAAGCAGAAGCTCAGATGGATCCCTCCAAACCTCGTAGTAGATATACCAGGTTATGGTAGTCTAAGCTTCTACATTGAGGCTCCAAGACCATTAGCCTGGGGCGATTCCAAGGACCTAATGGATATTTGGAGCTACTACACAGCTCTAAGACCAGATCTAATGGTTTATGGCGGTAGAGTATACGATATTGTTGACCAGGAGAATTCACCACCTATAAAGAAGCCCGATATAATCATAGAGTTCAAAGAACTACCGGACTGGTTTAAGAGGCAGAGGGATGTTAAGGGTCCATTAGCTAGACCGTTAAGCGCTGAAGAGTGGAGGAATAGGTGGATAGAAGGTTTATGGGATGGACTAGCAGATGTCTTAGGGGTCACACGTAGTGAAGCTATGGAGAGGGTTAGAGAAAGGAGGGGTATTAGGCTAAACGAGGTCAGAGTTGTACAGCTTTACCGCACAGTCTATAATCCTAAGAAGATGTACCTAGTATCAAAATATCCAGTCCCCGAAGAGATTAGGGAGATGCTTGAAGCATACGATATAGAGGTTGTAGATGGTATAGGCTTCAACATGGATAAGCTTAAACCTCTAGCTGAGAAAATACTTAGATACGCTGTACCAGCGGAAGAGTATGTTATAAGGGTTAAGGATCCCAGACTCTACGAGATCCTATTAATGGTTAAGGAGTTATGGGAGAAGGGTGTTCTAGATAAGGAGGAGATCTATACCAAGTATAAGCTTCTCGATAAAGTATCTGTATCGGAGAAGTATAAATCTAATACAAAAGAATAATACATCTACGAAAACCTCTATCCTCAACACCCTCCAATAATCCACTACTATGGTCCAAAACAGATGATTTAACAGGTTAATCTCCCACCATTAATACCTATCACCTGTCCAGTAATGAATCTAGACGTAGGAGTTGCTAGGAAGTATACTGCTTCAGCAACATCCTCGGGTTTAGCAATATCCCGGAGTGGATGTAGGTTTTTAATTCTTTCACGCTTCTCGGGTGTGTCGATATATTCACGCACCATATCTGTCTCAACGAAGCTCGGTGCTACAGCGTTAACCCTGATACCCTCTGGGCCGAGTTCAACCGCGAGTCTACGTGTAAATCCTATCACACCAGCCTTACTTGCTGAGTATAGTGTTGATGCTACTACGTTACCTGTCTGACCAGCAATACTGGCAATATTAATTATGCTAGCCCATGGAGCCCTTCGGAGTAATGGTAGGAAGGTCTTCGTCACCAGAAAGACGCCTGTAAGATTTACACCTATCACGCGATTCCACTCCTCAATACTTATATCATCTATCCTCCCAACACTTAAAACACCGGCATTATTGACTAGTACGTTCAGATATGGGACCTTTTTAGATACCTCTTTATAACCTCTAGCAACACTATCGAGATCGGACACATCCATCCGTATATAGAAGCCTTCACCGCCAATATCATGTATCATTCTAAGGGTCTCTCTAGCAGCATCCAGGTTACGATGATAACTGTAAACAACTTTAAATCCTCCATGAGCGAATCTTAGAGCTATACTACGTCCAATACCGCGGTCTCCACCAGTTATGAATATGTATTTATCATCCATGCCTCATAACCCTCCATAATAGGCTATGGATCAATCTATGTAGTAATCATGGGAAAAACATAATTTATATTTGGGATCCTAAGTAATGGTTCGATTTTATCATTCTAGGAGGGGACTCCGAGGAAAAAATATTCTTCTTCTAGAGATAGAGACTGATTTATCGGGTTTAAGCAGGCTCTACATGTATGATCTGCACCGGACACGCGTTGGCAGCGTCTTCAGCACAGCTCTTTAAGTCTTCAGGTATTATTCCGACAGCTATATTGTTTGGATCGGGCCTCCACTTCTCGATTATCTGGCTCTTATTATCGTCAGGGTTCATCTCGAATACGTCTGGACATATCGATACACATACCATGTCCGATATACAGTTGTCTCTAGGATCTATTGATACTTTGTAGTTGGCCATATTCAATCACCATGTATTCTTTATCATGGGTTAGGTATTAATTGTTTACCTCGGAATCCTACTGGTTAATCCGCTATGCGGGGCCTCTATCATCGGATTCATCTACTCCTCCTCATGTTTAACCCGGGATTCCTCTTCATCAATACTAGATATTCCCCTGTCTCCTTCTATAAACTTATTCATGCCGGGTAGCGATATGAGTAGCCTCTCCACCTCGCTATAAATCCATTCTAGATCTATTGTACCGGCGGCTCTACTATGTGGTATCGTGTAGTAGAACTCCATTTTTAAAGGGTCTAGCCTTATCATTAGTAGGGATGGTTTCCTCTTAGAGAATGGGTTAATACTACCCCTTTCCAGTATCATTAGCTCCTCTAGATCCTTTCTAACCCTATACCCTATTGATGTGAAGTATTTCTTTATAGCCTCTCTAATCTCCTCCCTAATATATGGTAGTGGTATCTTCACACTGCATGAGTGTTTATTCAGTTTTATACTCCTACAATGCAGTATTCTACTCTCCCTAGTCTCTGGATACTTCTCCGAATAATATGATACTATGTCATGGTATA
>JALVIT010000088.1 GCA_027028545.1 Desulfurococcales archaeon | reverse complement strand
CCTAATCCCCCTAGGGGTGGATACATGATTTGTATTTTTGTAATCCTCTCAACATCTAGATCTTCTATGTTCTCCACTATGCCTCTAATCTTCTCTACTATTTCATTCTTCATATAAATCTTTGATAGGCCTTCAAGTGATAACATGTATTTAGCCATGTTTAAGGGATCTATTAGTGGTTCTGTATATTTAGGTTCCAGATAGATCCTCCTACCTATTTTATGTATAACTTCACCTATCTTCATCCTATTATTCCTATTATGTTCTAACCTATACTTCAAGGCTCTAATTCTTTGTATATTTTCTTCACTCCTAAAATACTCCCATAGTTCTGATGGTGCTTTATCTAATAGGTGGTGAAGTAATACTAGTATGGTTTTATACTCCCGATCAACCGATTCGAGCATCGCATAGTTTACCATAAATCTAAGGATCAACCTCGTATCTATTACGGGAAGGATGTATCTCTTCAGCCTTAACTCTAATGTTGAATAAATATTTCTCAGAACCCCCTCCTCAACAATATTTACGAGTAATGTCGATAATTGCGGAGGAATATTTTCATCAACCAGTATAAGTTTGAATAAACCCTCCTTTCTACTATTTAGAAATATATCATATACGCCAGTGATCAATAACCAGGAGTATATTCTTGATAATATCGTCGTTCTACTAGTTGCGGGCACGATCCCTATAAGGACTACTTCTTCGAGATCACGTAGACCACTGATCTTTTCCAGTAGATATATTGATAATCCTATATCTAAACCTTGGGATAGATTTGCTAGGATTATCACATTCTTATCTGGTATTCTTAGAGATGCTAGATAGTTTTTTCCGAGGTTGTAGTATAGGGGTATTACATCGGTTTCTCCGAGGGGTGTTCTGAGGTAGCTTGTCCTATAAATATCCACGTCTCCGACAATCATATGTTTCCTAGCTTTAGGGCTCTCCCTACCCTTCTTGGTTATTAGAACCGCTTTTGAGGATTCTAGATTGTATTTTAATGCTCCATCTAATACTATTATCATATTCTTACCACCAATTCTTCATCAGGGCAATCCCCGTCGCAATATTGTTCGTTATTTCATCACCGAGGGCCTTAGATACCATATCTAGATATTCCAATCTCTTCATAAGCTTCTCCCATAGCTTCATGATATCCTCTACTTTATAGTATTTGAGTAGTTCTAGATGTTTCTCCACAGTGTATATCTTCAAGGTGATCGTGTCTGTATCGATCATGTAGATCGGTGTGTTTCCTGGTATTAATCTCCCCTTGCCATCGTAGAATTGTATCTCACCTATATCTTCTTCATCGATACCCATTCTCGAAACAACTGATCTTATTATTGGATACGAGGAGTTTATAAGTGTCTTAGTCTCCTCAACACTGTATTCTTCACGTCCTATTTCGTCATCATTAAATACAACAATATATGTTAGCTTTCTCGTATTGATCCTGCCAAGTTTTAAGCTGAAGCTTAATAATAGTTTATCCCCATATAACAGTTTGAACTCTGATGTGATCAATGATATTGGTTTTAGGATTATTCTCTTACCAGTTAGTGTATTCACCTCCTTTATATTAACCATGTTTTCATCATATTCCATCTTGACCCTCTCAACATCCCCCATAACATCTAAGACAACATATTGTTTCTTATCAAGAACCACTGGTTCATTATCCATATATTTTACACCACCCTTCTCCTCATCGATGATCTTTGCTGTCGCTGATAGGGTTGGGTATTTAATCATTAAAACTATGTTAACTACTAGTATCGTTATGAAGACTACATTATATCTTATAATGTCTATATTTTCACCGATCGCGATTAATTGGTAAATGTTGTTGAGTAATGAGAGTATTAGGATCACTACTATGTATACGTGTAAGCCCTTAACCAGCCCGGCAAATATTCCCTTTTTGGCAATGTTTGCGACTATTATTGATAGTGCTAGTATTAGTTGGATAATCATATCTATGATTGACGGATTATTCAGAATTTGTATTTGTTGTATAATATTATTGTATAATTCTAATATGTTTATTCCGGCTATTGTTCCATAATATAATCCGATGCTTAATATCAGTAATACTAGTATTATGCTTATTCTTAGAAATATTGAAAATTCCGGGTAAACTATCTTTGTATAATACATCTATATCCCTCCAGTATAGGAGTTGATTAATGTTTAGAGTCTAGCCGATATCCTCCTTAGATATAATTTATAAGTCTCTTCAGTATTTATAGTCCAATCCTTAGCTTCTTGATCGAAGTTTGTATAGGGTATACTGTACTTCATTGATGATGTTATAGATGGGTTGAATACTTGGAATTCTTCTAGACCGATGTTTGCTGACTCTTTATATATAAATCTGTATAGCTCGTATTCCCTCTCCATTGGTTCAAGTATTGTTATTAGCATGTCATGCTCAGAATTATCCGTTAGATCTAGTTTGTTCTCATATGTTAATCCTATATTTCTATAGATGCTGATTGTATATGCGATATTCTTGAAAAATAGTAGGGTTCTCCAATAGCTCTCTGGGTCTCTAAAAGACATATAGATCAACTTATACTTCCTTATAAGGGGTGTGAATATGTTGAGTGGTAAGAATATGCCCTCAATTAGTTTCCATTTTATAAGGTGTTTTTCGAGATGTTTTTTAACCGATCTATATGGTATGCTGAACTCTTTGGAAATATCCGTGACTAGTTTAAATGCATTGTATTGGAATTCTTTAAGTAGTATTAAGTCTATGAGATCGTTTGGTTTAAGCCTCATATTGGCAAAATTATCTTTCTCCTCTAATTTCGTATGTAGTTTTTCTATATTTGTATATATGTTTTTAAGTTCATCATATTTATAACCAGTGAAGAGATGATATATGTGATCTGTTGTATGTTGAAGTTTCCAACACATATTACTAAAGCACGGTTGTAATCTTTCACCCTTTTCAAATAGATAAACTTTTATGCCGTCACCGTTTTTCATAATCTGGTTCTTTATAGATGATACTAGATAGTCTAGATAGGATATGGGTATATAATAGACTAGAAGAGTACCATAGGGTTCTAGTGTCATGGAGTAGTATAGTAGCCATTCCCTATATGGTATATTAGATGGTTTAATCTCTCTAGGTATGTGTATTATTAATATAAATAGCCCGATCGCTAAATAGTTTATCTTGGCAACAGGAACAACTCTACTCTTCATTAATCTCTTAATATAGCTCTGTATTATCCTTGTATTCACATAGTTTTCTCCGAGGTTTGACATGGTGTTTAGGACGTCATTAGCGATATTATTATAATATCCCAACCTATACACATTTGTTAGGGAATCTATGAATAACTCCAGCTCTGATCTATATACATATTTTATAAAATCTATTCTAGAAACTATTCTATTCCTAAATCTATATAAGAAACTGAGTAATTCATGCACATATGATTTCAGTCTGGACCTATCAATTCCCATTATCCTTTGTTCAAGCATATATATCCTCCATTTAAATCTATAGACTTATTTAAACCGATTAGTATTTGTGTGTTTCGACTACATTTGATATGGATGCTTTAACTACTACATAAATATTTTATCTACGAGGATAGATATCTTTTTATGAAGACAACATGTATGAAAACGCTGGAAAATATCTTGGAGATGAAGTATTATGACCAATGTGGAAATCCTTGGAGATCAGGAGTTGTTTAAAGGGCTTAGATTCAATGTTGTTAGGCGTAGAATGGCTATTGATAATAGGGTTATTGAGAGGGATGTTGTCCTCTTCCCACCATCGGTTACAATACTCCCAGTTCTTCAGAGTAATAAGTTCATATTGATCAAACAGTATAGAGCACCGATAAAGGACTATATAATCGAGGCTCCAGCGGGTGTTGTTGAGCCGGGAGAAGATATCCGTGAGGCGGCTAGAAGGGAGTTGATCGAGGAAACCGGATATGACCCGGGGGAGTTAATCTATATTGGAAAATACTATCCGGTACCAGGATATAGTACTGAGGCTATGCATTTCTTCATAGCTAGAAGGCTTGAATATGTTGGTAAGAAGCCTGAACCATACGAGGTTATTGAGCCCCTGGTTGTCTCTATGGATGAAGCACTTGATCTTGTTAAGAGGAATGAGATAGCTGACCTTAAGACTGTATTTCTTATAACATACTATACACACTATATGTGGAAGGATGTGGGTGGAGAGGATTAATGAGTGTTGATGAGGAGAAGCTATTCAAGATAATCTATCTTAAACTATCCTTTGAAGCTCCTAGTGATTGGACTACCCGTGAATATATTGGGATCATTGATGAGTATTTGATGGAGAGACTGCCGATAATTCTAAATAATGCCCTTGAACCTTATGGTTTGGAGGCTGCCGTTATGGAGGGGATGACTGAGTGTGACCTAGGCTTGTCTCCATGTAGTAGTGATACCCTTGTTGTAAACATTTATGAATCTGGATCTAATAAACCACTGTTTAGAGCGGTCTATTATCGGAGGATCGGTGAGAACACCTACGAGTTTTTCTTGAAGAGGATCGTGAAATAGTTTTTGTATTTAGAAACTAAGCAGGGATATTTATATTTTATCTCCAATATACAGAATGCTTCATTGAGCAAACATTAACATAAGATCAATTCTAAATTATTCTTTGGTGAGAAGATGAAGCCCAAGCTACTATACAGACTGGTCAAAACACTAAAGCTCGCCATACTAGCGATCCCGCCAGTAATAACACTGATCGGAGCAGGGACAGGGTTAATCAGCCTAACAGGACCCGACGGACCGGGAGGAGACCCAATACCACACGATCCTGTACCTATATAAGGTTTTTAGCTAATCCAAATATTTTTTCCAAAATATTTTTATGGTAATTCTTTATAATCCCTATTCTGTATTCATGTTATTCGGTGAACCCTCTATGTCTTCACTGATCCGTGTTAGACCTACGAAGATTGAGCTTATTAAGCTTAAGCGTAGGCGTGATCTGGCCCGTAAGGTTCACCATATTTTGCGTGAGAGGCTTACTATTTTGGTTAATGAGTTTCTAACTAGGATTAGATCTGCTTATAGAATTAGGCGTGAGGTTAATGATAAGATTATTGATGTTTATAATAGGGCTGTTTTTCTATCTGGTCTGTATGGTGAACAAATTTATAGGTATTTTGAGGGGATAGCAACTGAGGGTTCTGGAGTTATTATAGGTTATGAGAACATTATGGGTGTTAGATCATATACAGCTATGTATAAGAAGGGGGTTTTTAGACCGGTTTTACCCGAGCTTGAGGATTTTAGGAGGGATGCTGAGAGGCTTATTGAGAGGATAATAGAGCTTGGGAGGATCGAGCAATCGATCCATGCCTTAGGTGTCGAGATCACTAAGACTAAGAGGAGGGTTAATGCATTGGAATACATATTCATACCCAAGCTTGAGGCCACGATCAAGTATCTGAGGATGAAGTTTGAGGAGCGTGAGAGGGAGGAGAGGGCTAGGCTTAAACGTGTCAAGGGTATGCTCGAAGCCCGTAGGAGGGGGGGTGGGGGTTGAGTCTAAACGATCTAGACTCCTTCATGGAGAGGCTATCAATCGAGCTGAGGCTGATAAATAAGCATCTACCATATCAGAGGGTTAGTCTATGTGAACTGCTTGAGATGGATACTCCATATATTGTTTTAAGAGATGGAACGATCCACTTGATCGATCCTAAAGAGCTTCAACTGCTTAAAGAGCTTCTGGATAGCGAGGCATGCAGGCTTAGAATACCAATAATTATCGAAACAGCTCCCTCCCTAGGTGAGGGTGTATTCATAGTTAGGGATCCGATAGCTATTAAGGCAATAGCTAAACTCCTAGATATAGGGTTTAAGGAGAATGAAAAGTTAATAATTTATAGACCACAATTATACGTGGTTAGAGAGAAGCTACCAACAACTACTACAATATTTTTCAGACCAGCATAATAAGTGTTGAGGGGTATGTTTGATGGCTACAAAGATCGAGGAGATCGAGAAGGAGATTGAGAGGATCATCGAAGAGGCTAGGAAGAAGGCTCAATCAATCATTAGAGAGGCTGAGAGGAGGGCTGAAGAAATAAGGAATAGACCCATACCCATAGAAACCTATTATGAGGAGGCTGAGGAGATCGTTAAGAAGGCTAAGGAGGAGGCTGAGAGAATTATTAAAGAGGCCGAGGAGAAGGTTAAGGAGTATGGCAATATTGATCAAGACAAGTATGGAGAGGCTGTCGATAAAATAGTTAGAGTTGTAACTGGGATCGAGTGATGCCGCCGATAATTGTTAATAAACCCCTCCCAATGTTTAGGGTTAACGTTATCGTCCCTCTATGGTTCGTTGATAAAGCTGTTAGAGCGTTGCATGAAGAGGGCGTTCTACATATAGTTGAATCAGGTAAGGGTATTGGAGAATATGTTAAGACTTTTAAAAAGGTTGAGAAGGCACTATCGATCATCGACGACCTACTACAATACGTTAGAGGTAGGAGTTTCGAGGTCAGGATAACTCTTGGGGAATTGAGCGAGTATAGTCTTGACAGGATATGGTCTGAGATAAATAAACTGAATAAAGAGGTCAATTCTCTGAATCAATCGATAAGTAGCATGAATAATGAGCTTGAAACTATTAGGAGATACATCGACATACTCACACTATACCCCCCGGAGACGCCAGTCGATAATATATTTTATAAGGGTAGATACATAACGGTATTAACTCTCCAGGGGACGCTCGATCAGTTGAATACTTTGTCTAATCTATGCAAACGTTATAATGTTAAACACTATGTTCTAAGGAAGTTCGTCAGAGATAGCACTATCGTCGTAAACGTGTTGTTCCAAGCTAGATATGAGGATGTATCCAGTATAGTTGAGCAATGCGGTCTATCCCCTATAGATATTAGTAGGTTTCTAAGTGGAGAGGGGAGTGTTGGAGAGCTATTATCTAGGCTTAACAGCTTAGCTGGAGAGCTCGAGAAGAAGCTTAGAGATGTAAGGGATCGGTTGGAGAAGACTATAGATGAGAATATAGAATATCTATTAAAGTATAGGCTCTACCTCGAAAATATCTATGGTAGACTAAGTGCGTTGATGAAATCCTATGGTGCTAGATACCTATCGGTGATTAGTGGATGGATGCCTAAGAGGGATAGGAGGAGGGTTGAAGATAGACTAGCTAGGGAGAATATACCCTTCTATATAGAATATTTGGAGCCAGTTAAGGGTAGGGATGAGCCCCCTACACAGTTAAGTAATCCACCGGTTATGAGATGGTTTGAGCCGATTGTGAAGTTTATGGGTGTTCCAAGGTATTGGGAGTGGGATCCTACACCGATAATAACTTATTCCTTCGCATTATTCTTCGGACTGATGCTTGGAGATATGGGCTATTCAGCTGCTATAATACTGGCAGCCTTCCTCATACTGGATAAATTCGTCGATGATCCTAGTAATAGGGACTACCAATTCTTTAAGAAGGCTTTGATCGTTTCAAGCATTATAGGGTTTATAGTCGGCTTCATCGGTGGAACGGTTTTCGGTGTCCAAATATTTGTTCTCAGCGATATCTTCATCAACCCGGTTAAATTCTTGATAACCGCGATACTAATCGGTTTAATACATGTTAATATAGGTCATGCATTAACACTAGCTAAGGCTTGGGGTGAGCGTAGAATCGGTGATGTGTTGAGTGAGACTGGGCTATTCATATCTGAAGCCTTTGGGATCCCATACGTTATGCATACCATGCTCAGGGTTGATATACTTGGTATACCGGGCTACATGTATAGCTACTTCCTATGGGGGGCGTTGGCAGGTATTGGTGTGATTATTGCTGGTATGGTTAAGACTATGGGTGGTCTCGGATTATTAATGTGGCTTTTCCAGCTCACAGGGCTATTGGGCGATACCTTAAGTTATAGCCGTTTAGCGGGTGTTGGCTTGGCAACTATTTATTTGGGTCAGAGCTTTAACCAGATAGCATCACTAGCCTTTGGAGGTGTTGGTGGCTCACTAGGAGGTATCCTAGGATACATTGTCGGGGGTCTGGTGATGGCTATAATACTGTTCATAGGACACTTATTGAATACTGCTCTATCTGCCCTGGGAGGATTTATACATTCGTTGAGGCTATGCTTTGTCGAATTCCTCAGTAAATTCTATGAAGGAACCGGATACCCCTTCACACCCTTAAGGATCGTTTTGAGGAGGAGGATTACTATATCCTAATACGTGGTTGCCCGTCTAGGGGGAGGAGTTTTATATACTCAATGGATATGTGTAAATATCGTGGTCTAACAACTCTAATGGTGAGATAGAGATGGTTTTGGATGCAGCTGGAATAGCCTATATTGGGGGAGCACTAGCACTACTCGGAGGACTGGGTGGTTCATCGATAGGTATGGGTAAGGCGGGTATGGCTGGTGCAGCATCTTTAGCTGAGGATCCTAAACAGTTTAGAAACGTATTCATGTTGGCAGCGCTACCGATGACACAGACATTCTATGGATTGATAGTGATGATAAACTTCATCTACAGCATAACGCCAGATATAGCAATGTCTAAAGCATTAGCAATGCTTGGACTGGGTCTAGCCGCTGGTTTTGCAGAATTCTTCTCAGCATGGTTTCAAGGAGTTGTATGTGCATCGGGTATAGCTGAGCTACCTAGGACTAAGGGTAGGATAACCTTTAATACGTTGATACTAGCGGTGTATGTAGAGCTTATAGGTATACTTGGAATGGTGTTTGCACTACTAGGTGTATCACTAATTGGTTGAGGGTTTAGACGGGATGGGCAGTATAGATGAGCTTAGGGAGAAGATGATCGCTGAGGCTAGACGTAAAGCTGAAGAAATAGTTAGGGATGCCGAGGAGAAGGCTGAGGAGATTGTTAAGAAGGCTGAAGAGGAGTGGAGTAAGAAGTGCAGTTTGAAGAGGGAGGAAATCATATCGATTATGGAGGCTAAAGCTAGGATAATAGTTTCAGAGGCTAGACGTAAAGCTAGGATAATCATAAGCTCTAAGAAGTATGAAGTATTGGAGAAGGTATTCAATGACGCATGGAACATAATTAGGGAGAGGAGGGGTTTTAGTATTGAGGAATCATTGGGGAACCTATTAAGGGAATCACTACAATACATTGAGGAGCCCGAAACAGTATATGTTAACCCGGTGGATACAGATGCTATGGCTAAGATACTCGTTGAGAATAATCTGGAGGGGGTAAAGATCGTAAAGGATGATGGGATAACTGGTGGATTAATACTAGTATCTAAGGGGGGAGAAAGGATAGATAATAGCTATGATACAAGGTTTCAGAGAGCTAAACAAGTCCTAGCACCAATGATCGCTAAGATCCTATGGGGTTAACATATTGACGGATAGACTAGAGTATTTTGTTAGGGTTATGTTAAAGGATGTTCTAACTAGGAAGGATCTCGAAATAATGCTTTCAGCATCGAATATTCTAAATGCTGTGAAGAGTATCGGTGATAAACCCCTCGGTATATTCCTCTATGAAAACATCTATGGTAGAAGGGTTAGCTTGAAGGATGTCTTCAAACTGGTTGACTCCTATACTTATAGGAGGATTAACACAGTTGTATCGGAATCTAAGCGTTATCCGCATGTCTATAAGCCTCTAAGTATTTTTCTAGACTTCTTCGAGTTAGCAAATAGTGTTCCATTCATATCAGCTCTCCTAAATAATCGTAGTCCGAGCATTATATATCCTCTAGGTTTTCTACCCAGTATTATTGATAGTGAGGGTGTTGATCTCGAATCACTATATTATAGTAGGATTCCACGTAGATTAAAGATTATTATCGAGGATGTTCTAAGGACTAATAAGATCACAATTAGTAGTGTTATACGTTATATGCCCACCCTAAATGAAGCTAGGGTCCTCCCCTCTAAGGCTTTAATAATCTACGGAGTCTTCAACGATCTATTCCATCTAAAGTATTGTCTTGTTGAGGAGATTGTTGAGCCTAATCTAATTGTCTTATTTGGTAGGGATGAATTCCATACCCTATGTAGACAGAAGGGTCTTGAGGGATTATTAAACACACTTTACACCGGGAATAATTATTCTAAAGATTTATCCTCTATCCTAAACGTTTTGAAGGGTATGAATACTAGTTTTTCCATTCTTGATTCTGCATCAATAATTTATTCATCGTATAGGTCTAAGGATCTACTATCCGGATCCCTTAATAGTGTTTTAAGGTTTATCATTTTAAGTCTTGGTGAGAGCTTCTATGTTAGGGGTGTTTTCAACGTTATTGAGAGCGGTTTGTATCGCCAATACTATGAAGAATTGATAAAATCGTGGTGGCCGATATGAGTTTAATCCCTAAGGCTAAGAGGGCTCTAATAATAGGTGATCCATATCTAGGGGTTATCGGTGCTGCTGCGGGTATAGACTACTATGTGTTCAAAGGAGATTGCCAAGATATTAAGGTATTGCTCGAGAAGAGTATTGAGGGTTATGGTGTTGTCATCATACTTAGAGGTATTCTTAGGGAGTGTAGAGAGGTCTCTGATCTCCTTGAGGAGCATCGGGAGGTTTTAGCTATAGTTATTGATTCTCCGAGGGAAATTGCAGGCATTGATCCTAAGAGGTACTATGAGGAGATGATGACTAAATATATAGGGTTGAGAATAGAGTTAAAATAAGATATGTTTACCGGTTAGAATATGGTTTGTGTATGGTGCTAGGATATGGGTGTTAAGGGTTCGATATATAGGGTTTCAGGACCCCTTGTAATAGCTGAGAATATGCGTGGTAGTAAGGTTTACGAGGTTGTAGAGGTTGGAAATGATAGGCTTATAGGTGAGATCATTGGTATTGAGGGGGATAAGGCGATAATACAGGTTTACGAGGATACAACAGGGTTAAGGGTTGGCGAACCAGTATATGGTACTGGGTATCCATTAGCTGCCGAGCTGGGTCCGGGGCTTATATCATCTATATTCGACGGTATTCAGAGACCCCTACCAATTCTTCAGGAGCTTGTAGGCTTCTTCATTAAGAGGGGTGTTAAGGTTGCACCACTACCTAGGGATAAGAAGTGGCATTTCATACCGACAGCTAAGATCGGGGAGAAGGTTGGTGGGGGAGATATTATAGGGTATGTCGATGAATCGGAAACAGTTAGACACTACATAATGGTCCCACCGGATATACATGGAGAAATCAAGGAGTTAGCCGGTGAAGGAGACTACACCATAACAGAGCCGATAGCTAGGATAGGAGACAAGGATATAGCAATGCTCCAAAAATGGCCAGTTAGAAAACCAAGACCTTACAGGGAGAAACTAGAACCCTCAGAACTACTAATAACAGGACAGAGAGTTATAGACTTCTTCTTCCCACTAGCAAAGGGAGGAAAAGCAGCAATACCAGGCGGTTTCGGCACTGGTAAATGCGTATTACCTGGAACCCCTGTATTGCTGGATGATGGACGTATTGTAGCTATTGATGAATTATTTAAGGAAGTTAAAAACGGTAAACCGGATCTATCGTTGGATGAGGAAATAATTGATGCTAGAGATAAGGATCTCCACGTATTCGCGTTTAATGGAGAGAGATTCGTGAAAGCACGCATCACCCACGTCTATCGGGGATATACCAATAAGGTAGTTAGGATAAAGACTGCTAGTGGTAGAGTGATAGAGATAACCCCTATACATAAATTACCAGTATTTAATCCGGATGGATATATAGAGTTTGTAGAAGCATATAGGATTACACCGATGGATTATATCGTAATACCACGTAGGATACCATTCAATCCACAGAAGACACCGATTCTACCAATAGATAAACTAGCTGAATACGATGATGTTATGAGCCGGGATGAAAACGTGAACAATGTGGTTAGAAGGATTCTAAGAGATATGAGTGACTACGAAATATTAGAGCTTAGTAGAGAGACAGGGTTGTCTAAGGCTACTATTAAAACACTGGCATATGCCGAACGATCTATTCCATTGAAACTAATAATATCTTTACGTAGGAGATATGGAGAAATAAGTTATCCAAAAGACCTTGGATTAAAGAGGAGTAGGAAAAGAATCAAGATACCACATGAAATGAGTGAGAAATTAGCAGAATTCCTCGGCTTATTAATATCCGATGGTTCAATCATTAATAGAAGGATCCTATTCTTCAATAATAATGAGATTCTAAGAAAGAGGTTTAGAGAATTAGCCAAATCATTATTCAACATAGACGCTAGAGAGAAGAAATGCCATACAGTATATTGTGTTGAAATCTATTCAAGTCTCTTATCGAGATTCCTACATCTACTAGGTATGCCGACACGCAGAAAATCCCATAATGCCATCGTACCAGGCTATGTATTTAAGTCGCCGAATAATATCATCATAAGTTTTCTGAGGGGGTATTATCTGGGAGATGGCGGGTTCAGCGGTAATACACTCGAATTCTATAGTGCTTCTAAGAATCTAATCAGTGGATTAGCATATATACTCACACGATTGGGGATACTCTACTCTATAGTTGAGGGGGGACATAGGTTAGAGATTACTGGATTAAGTGAATTGGAGAAATTCTATAATATTGTTCTACGAAATGCACCATCGATAGATAAGGTAGAGAAAATACGAAGATATATCACAAGTAAAATGGGAAGGAATAGATTAAAGCGTGAAACTATACCATTATCGCCGAGACTTCTCAGAAAACTCTACATGATAGCATCGAAAAGGGAATTTGAGAAACTGGGGGTTCATATAGGTAATCAAATATATGGCGGTGAAAATATTACTAGTTATGGCCTCCGTAAACTGGTGAATACTGCTAATAGTCTAGTCTTGATGAAGAGGAAGAAGATAAACACTGCTATACTAGATACTTTAGAAAGGATATTATCGGCTATGAAATATGTTGCATTGGATAAGGTTGAGGAGATCAGTGTTATCGAGAAGAAGACTCCCGTATATGATCTAACTGTCGAGGAATATCATAACTTTATAGGTGGTAGTATACCAGCAATATTCCATAATACTGTTACCTTGCAGCAATTGACGAAATGGAGTGCTGTCGATATTGCGATCTATGTTGGTTGTGGTGAAAGAGGAAACGAGATGGCTGATGCTCTTCATAGTTTTAGGAGGCTTGTTGATCCACGGACTGGTAAACCACTGGTTGAGAGGAGTGTTTTTATAGCGAATACGAGTAATATGCCTGTAGCCGCTCGTGAGACGAGTGTTTTCCTTGGAGCAACTATTGGTGAATACTTTAGGGATATGGGTTACCACGTATTAATGGTTGCAGACTCCACTAGTAGATGGGCTGAAGCTATGAGGGAGATTAGTGGTAGATTGGAGGAGTTGCCGGGTGAGGAGGGTTATCCAGCATATCTAGGATCAAGGCTGGCCAGCTTCTATGAGAGGAGTGGATATGTTAGAACACTGGGTATGCCTGAGAGGACTGGTAGTTTAACGATTATGGGTGCTGTATCACCACCAGGTGCTGATTTCAGCGAGCCTGTAACCCAGTCTACATTGAGGATTGTCCGTGCACTTTATGCCTTGGATGTGAACCTAGCTTATAGGAGGCATTATCCAGCGATCAACTGGTTGATCAGCTATAGTCTATACGTTGATAATGTATCTAAATGGTGGGAGGAGGAGATTGATCCGGAGTGGAGGAGTCTACGTGAGAAGGCGTTAGCAATCCTTCAGAAAGAGGCTGAGCTCGAAGAGCTTGTAAGACTCGTAGGTGCTGAAGCCCTCCCCGAGGAGGATAAACTGGTTTTAGAGGTTGCCCGTATGATTAGGGAGGACTTCCTACAGCAGAACGCCTTCCATGATGTAGACACTTATTGTCCGCCGAAGAAGGCTATGTTGATGATGAAGGCTATACTACTATTCTACGATCTAGGCTTAAAGGCTATCCGGAGAGGGATATTAGTTGAAGATATTAGGAAGCTGCATTCAAGGATTCTAATAGCACGTATGAAGGAGATTCCAAATAAGGGCTTCGAGCCACGCTTTGAAGAGATCTTCAAGAATATCCGCGACGAGTATAAAAAGCTTATGGGAGGTGTCTAGAATGGATGATCTAAGCCTAGCCATACGTGAATCACCCAAACTACTAAGGGCTCAGGGTAGTCTATTAATTGCTGAACCTATGAGGGGTGTGAGTTATGGTGAGGTTGTAGAGGTTGTATTGGGAACTGGTGAGACAAGGCTTGGACAGGTTATAGATGTTGGTAGGGAGGCAACGATCATACAGGTCTTCGGCGGTGTAAGCGAGATCGATCTAAGGCATTCTAGGGTTAGGTATCGTGGTGAAACATTGAGGATACCTGTAAGCATAGACATGCTTGGAAGAATATTCGATGGTCTAGGGAGGCCGATAGATGGTGGACCACAGATAGTCCCCGAAGATCATCTCGATATTAATGGCGCACCCCTCAACCCCGCATCAAGACTACCACCCTCAGAGTTTATCGAGACGGGTATATCCGCTATCGACGGCTTGAATAGCCTTGTTCGTGGACAGAAACTACCAATATTTAGTGGTTCTGGTCTACCACATAACCGTATAGCTGCACAGATCGTTAGGCAGGCTCGTGTTAGAGGTAGGGAGGAGAGGTTCGCCATAGTATTTGCAGCTATAGGCGTTAGCTATGATGATGCAATGTTCTTCATAGAGAACTTTAAAAACTATGGCGCACTCGAGAATGCTGTAGCCTTCATCAATACGGCTGATTCACCGGTTATTGAGAGGATCGCTGTACCCCGTGTAGCTTTAACCGTTGCAGAGTTTCTAGCTTGGAGATATGATATGCATGTATTAGCTATACTTACGGATATGACTAATTACTGTGAAGCACTACGTGAATTGAGTGCTGCCCGTGAAGAGGTTCCAAGTCGTCGTGGATACCCTGGATACATGTATACCGACTTGGCAACGATCTATGAGAGGGCTGGTAGAGTTGAGGGTAAGAAGGGTAGTGTTACACAGATGCCAATACTGACTATGCCCGACGACGATATAACCCATCCAATACCTGATCTAACAGGTTATATTACCGAGGGTCAGTTAGTATTGTCTAGGCAGTTATGGCTTAAGGGCATCTATCCACCCTTCGATATATTGATGAGCCTCTCAAGACTAATGAAGGATGGAATTGGTCCGGGTAAGACACGTGAGGATCATCGTGGAGTCTTCATGCAGCTTTATGCAGCATATGCTGAGGGTGTTAGACTTAGAGAGTTAGCAGTTGTTGTTGGTACGGAGGCTTTATCCCCTAGAGATAAACGCTATCTGGAATTCGCTGATAGGTTCGAGAAAGAGTTCATAGGGCAGGGGGAGTATGAGCGTAGAAGTATTGAGGAAACCCTCGATAAGGGCTGGGATCTATTATCGATCCTCCCGGAGGAGGAGTTGAAGCATGTATCTCTAGAGCATATTAGGAAGTATCATCCAATGTATCGTGGTAGGAAGTAGATATTATTTTATCCCGAGTTTCTCCATAACCCTTGATACGAAGACGTATTTAGCCGTCTCCTCTAGAGCCACTATAGCATCTAATGCTTCATACACATCCCTACTCCCAGCAAATACTCCATGTTTTGGAACTATAACTATCCTAGCCCTCTCGGCAAACCTATTTGAAACCTCCTCGGCCAATTCCCTGCTACCAGGCGGGTATGGTGTTGCAACTACTACCCTCCCAACACTATACTCTACTTCGACAAGCCCCGTCTTCCACCAATCGCTGAGACCTAGATCCGTTAATGCCAGCGTATAGGGTGGATGCCCGTGTAGTATTGCTCTAATATCCCTCCTCTTCTCATATGTTAGAGCATGAACGTATAGCTCTATTGAGGGCTTATATCTCCCACCGATCTCCCCGGTCTCTAAATCATATATTACCAGATCCTCAACACCCAAATTATGTTTCGCTAAGCCACTAGGTGTTATCAGCATCTTATTCTTAATCCTAACACTACCATTACCCCCGCGGGGATTACACATACCCAGGAGTATTAATAGCTTCATAGCATCAACTAATCTATACGCTTCATCAATATCCACCATACCCACACCCCCTACATGATCTGTAGCGATTCACCGGCTTTTAGATCATAGATTATACCTGGTTTGCTACTCTTAATCTTTTCCTTCAATAAACTACCCGAACAATGTAGAGGAGCTATATATCTAGGCTTTAAAACCTCTAGGTAATTGATAAAATCATCTATAACCTGTTCCGGCGCATTTGATAGATGGAATCCACCTATTAACGCATAGATCCTCTTCTCTCCAAGATACCTCCAGATCTCCTCCACAACCTTTCTAATCCCAGGATGCATACAGCCGGTAAATACAGCTAATCCCTTATCTGTATCAATTACTAGGGAGTGCTCCCATGGTGGCCCATGTATGGGCTTTGTAATATATACCCCCCTATAGATCTCAGTCCACGAATCAACCTCTAGAAGCTTCAACCCCGAAACCTTAACCCTACTCCTAATTGATTCTATAGAGCCATAGGGGACATAGACCTTTATGAATGGGGCAGACCATTCTAGGAGGGGTAGTCCACCTATATGGGAGATATGTATGTGTGATAAAACAGCTTTATCGACAAGCTCCAGATCGATACCGATCTTATCGGAGTTATACTCTAGTATTTTAGGTGATGGGCCAACATCGAATAGTATGTATTGATCCATATACTCTATAAATATCGATAAGCCATGGACCTTCATTAACCCTTCTAATGCTTCATCATTAACCAATACTGTTATCTTTAAATTCACTATATTTCCCCAATATATTTAGTTGGATACTTGGAATATATATGGAGGGGGTGAGCGGTTATTAATGTTCTTATAGACCTATTAATCGTGTTTTTTGAGGCTCTAATCCTATCGGTAATTTTAACTTCTAATGGTATTAGTAGGAGGGTTAGAATTAAACTGCTATATATTTCACCGATCATATTGTTCATCCTAATAGGTATGTATCTATCAGCAATCCTCTACACCATAACCTATATAGCGTTGGTGAAGCATAGTGAAGGGGGTTAAGATACTATTTATAGTGGTCATGGGATTACTAGCTATAATGATCACGTATATCGCTATAGGTAATCAAGATTATTTCGTAACTGGTGAAACAGCTGATAGACAACTTGAATATATATCCAAAAATACAAGCCTGCTACAAACCGCTTTCCCGAGGGTTAATCTACTTATTAACATACGCCTCAATGAATTGATAATTATAGTAGGTATTCTAGCCATATTAACTGGTAGAAGGATTTCAAAGATTATGGTTCTAGTAACTTCGCTAACACTAATACTAATACTGATCTATACCAATGGGTTGATACCGACGATCACAAACTTGTCTATACTCTATAGTAAAAAATATGGTTTCGGAAGTGAATTATATTATCTCATACTAGCCCTACTAGGAGCGGATATTACTGCAATAATACTTGATCTATGGGGGCGGAGGGATTGATCGAATTAATCATTATAATGATCACCCTGATCATTATAATCTATATATTATATAGGGGGTTATTTTCGAGTAGGGACTATAAGATCTTAATAGTTATTCCTGCACTTTTAGGTGTTATTGTATTTGAGCTGTATAATCATAGTGTTATATGGTTTGATTATTTATCGTTTATATGGTATCTTTCTATACTCATTACCCTTTTGAGGAGGGGGTAGAGGGAGCTATGTATTATTACTTATTACTTATACCCCTTATAGTCATAATACATATCGTAGTTAGATACTTTTATAAAAAATATTTAATCGATCTAATATTCTCCTCGATAGTATTTATCATATCACTTACCCAAATGGTCTATATCTCGTATCTGCAGTTGATCTATACCGTATTCTTGTCGAGTATGCCTCTCTTTAAGGATTTTTCACAGCCTCTGATACTAGTTTATGATCCCCTCTCCGCGATAAATATATTCTTTATATCATTGATCTATCTTATCAATAGTGTTAAGCGGAGGCTTAACATATACCTCTTATTATTCGCTCTTTTTTCGATTATTATGTGTTCTCTTATAGATCTTTTATCCATTGCAATATTTCTCATCCTACTCACTACTATAGTTTACTTATCTAGAATTATAGATATGGATCGTCGCGGATTCCTTATTGTTGAAAGCTTATTATTGATCATGTTTACGATTAGCATTATGTTTCTAGGACACTTCAACCTAGGATATATAAACTATCTATATAGAGCCGGTATTTTATCGGCTACTTTATACAATATTGGTTTATCCCTTGTAGCTCTAGCATTGTTTTCAATATTCTTCCTACTCCTAGGATTCACCCCCTTTACTATGAGGGGGGTTCATGGATATGGTATAGAGAATATATTGGTAGCTAATACGTTGCTCATACCTATACTTAGAATACTGTTTACATTTGGTAACAGCGAACTTTATCATGTTATGGGTTATGCCATGTATATTATTGGATTGGTGAATCTATATGGCTATATGTTATATTTGTTTAAGAATAGGGGTGCAGGTGATGGTTTATTACCTATAGAGTATTTCCTCCTATTATCCGGGTTTATGGTTTTACCGGTTAATGCTTCTCTAACTATACAGTTGTTCTTAGCCGCGATATATATACATGGTATTATCCATAGTAGTAGGCTATTAGATGAGGAAATAATTGTTCTGTCTAGATATGGTGTTTTCCCATTATTGGGATTTATCCCGTTAGCATATCTGATCGTGTCGTTGTATATCACTAATCCGATCTTTGCAATACTCCTCTCAATCCCTATAATCTTTTACCATGTAGCATTGATCCATAAGTATAGCCATGTAATGCTTAGTCGTGATGCCATATTTTTCATTATTGTTTCACTAGTAACCCTGTTGGCAACATATTATCTATTCCATACATCTGCATTAATACTGCTTGAGCAAGGTAGGTATAAGAACATAGTGTTTGGGTGATAGGATGATCGATGTATATAGTCTATTACTTATAGCATACCTCATGGCTTCGCTAATCTATATAATATATATTCTACTAGGACATCCCTCCCTTAGGAGAGATTTAAGCGATATATATGATATAATGGGTTCACGTATTCTCGATCGTGTTATAAGATTATATGATCTTGTTGAGGAGAGGATATTTTTAACCGACAAATTTGTTAATTGGTTTATATGGGTTCTGATATTATTGATAATCATCTCCACGGTGATAATATGTTTCTAAGCGGGATACCAATATATTTTGCAGTTTTACTATTTAACTATTTTATCTATCCAGGTTTACTATACACCCTACTAGTGGCTATAATCTACTATAGAATTATTGGGGGTATTGATTTACTCCGTAGTATTAGAGGAAAGATGTTACTGCTCCTCTTATCTTCCTTAATCCTATTGTTCTCCCCCTTATCCATTACGGGCTTCAACCCTATAGTGGGATTGCTACTATTTCCATTAATCCTTGTGTTATGTGGGTGTAGTAGGGAGTATACCATTTGGGGAATATATAATATTATATTATATGTCGTCTTAGTAATGGGCTTAATGGGTATGTCTAATATATTTGTATTTGGAGATGTATATTCTCTAATAACCCTGATATTCGGCCTCTTCATGATCTATATTATTAATTCAAACTGGTTTGAGGATGGGGGGCTTTATCAAATATATTCATCTATCTATACTATGAGTATAATTCTTCACATGATGGGGTTAAATACATGGTTTAATGCATTATTTTCAACAATTCTGGCGTTTATATTTAACTATCCGGTGATTAGGATTTTTCCGTATAGGGGGTTTAGGGATAAAGCGTATAATGTTATATTGGATAGGTATTTGACCTATAACTCTATAGTATTCATCTATTTAGCAGTCATAGCTCTAATGGTGTATCTAGGTTGAAGGCTGGTGTATTATTTACCGGTGGTAAGGATAGTAGTTTCTCACTATACTGGGCTATGCTTCAAGGCTTTGATGTAAGGGTTCTACTATCGATCATGCCAACATATGACTATTCCCTCCTATATCATAGACCCCTTGAAAAACTCTTAAGGATGCAATCCTATTGTCTAGGTATCCCTATACACCTCAAACCGGTTAGGAATGAGGGGGAGGAGCTAAGTGTTTTGAGGGAGTTATTGATCGATGCTAGGGACAAGTATGGTGTAGAAGCTGTATTCACTGGAGCCCTTCTAAGCGATTTCCAAAGGATTAGGTTCTCCATGATACTCGAAGAGGTTGGCTTGAAGGGTTATAATCCGTTATGGAGGATTGATCAGGAGAAGTACTTGTTAAGTCTTGTTAGAGAAGGTTTTGAAATAGTACTGTTATCGATATCGACATATGGCCTCCCACCGAGATATCTCGGTAGGGTTATCACGGAGGAGGATGCTGTCGAGATCATTAGATTGTCTAGGAGGTATGGTTTTAACCCAGCCTTTGAGGGCGGGGAGGCTGAAACGTTTGTATCCTATATGCCTCTATATAGATGCCGTATAGCTTTAAGGGGTAAGATCGTTAAAAAAGCCCCCTATGAATACATTTATAGTATTGAGGATGCAGAGATCATTCATTAGCTTTTAAAAACATTATACTATATCTTCTAGGCTACCGTGTAGATCTTAGCTGCTCTGCTGTAGATAGTTTACTAGAACATTTGCTAGATGCTCTGGCTTCGTATACCATTTATCATATTTATAGTCTTTACCAGCTATATTTACTATTACGAATTCTCCCTGATCCTTAACGATCGCTTTAATCTTGTTCTCCTTTATGATGGCGAAGACGCTTGGACTCTTATCCATTAGTTTAAATCCCTTTAGCTTTGCTAATAAGAGCATTTTTAGCTGCTTTATATAGTCGCTCATTCCTTAATCACCGGTTATGGTTAATTCTTTAGATTATTCTTAAACTTTATGTTATATCGTTTTAATATGTTACGCCTAATAATGCGTATCTATCCGGTTGTCTACCATTACACGTGTTCTTACCCGTTAGGGGTGGTAGTTTTATCGGCGACTCCCTAATCTCTCCGAGAACCCCTTTACCAGTATCTATTTCCAATTGTTCTGCACATTCCTGTGATCCATCCCATGGTGTTATTATCAATGCCTTCCTCCCTCTAGCTTCCTCCGGTTTATCGGTTATGATCGTCATCTTCTCTAGATGCTTCAAAGCCCTCTCATACAATACCTTCTCGATCTCGCTCCACGTATTATATAGCTCCTTTATCAGCTCATCCAACCTCACAGTTTTCTTGGGTTTGCCGTCCCTCCTAGCTATAGTTACTGTCCGGTTTTCGAGCTCCCTCCTACCGATCTCTAGCCTTGTAGGGACACCCTTCATCTCCCAGAAGTAGTATTTCCATCCCGGTGTATGTTCTGGATCGTCGTCAACATATACCCTTATACCATTCTCCTTTAATAGACCGGCTATTTTACGCGAGTATCTTATTATATCCTCCTCCCCCCTCCTAGCGATCGGGACTATCACCACCTGTATGGGTGCTATATTTGGCGGGAAGAATAACCCCTTCTCATCGCCATGTATAGCTATTACCGCTCCAAGTGTTCTCTCACTAATACCGTAGCATGTCTGATACACATATTTGACCTCTCCATCCGTATCCATGAATTTTATATCGAATGCCTTAGCGAATTTCTGTCCGAGATTAATCACTGATCCTAGCTCTAAACCCTTACCATCAGGCATGGCTGTTATGAAGTCATAGTTATACTCTGCACCCGCGAAGGTGTCCCATGGAGGTGTTTTAACTATATAGTATGGTATTAGGAGGGAGTCGAAGAACCTCTTATATATACCGATAGCCTCCTCGATCTGCTTCTCAGCCTCGCCGGGTGTTGCATGGGCTGTATGGGCTTCGATGAAGGACATGATCTCCCTAACACGTAGTATTGGATGGGTCATCTTGGTCTCATATCTGAAAACATTCACGATTTGATACATTTTTAACGGTAGATCACTTCTACCCTTAATCCATAGATTCCACATATAATACATAACCGTCTCACTCGTCGGTCTAACAAGGAGTTTCTCACTAAACTTTTTACTCATAGTCCCCTCAACGACAAATGTTTCACCGCCAAACCCCTCTAGGAAATCCTTTTCCCGTGAAAACACCGATTCGGGGATCATTGTTGGAAAATATGCTTCCTCATGCCCTGTTTCTTCGAGCAACTGGATCATTATCCTCTGTATATTCCTTAAAGCCTTTAATCCATAGGGCATCCATACATTCATACCCTTAATCGGGTATCTTATGTCAACTATTTCTGCATATTTTAATATACTATGATACCATTTGGGGAAATCAACGTATTTATCCATTCTAAACTTATCCGGTGTTATCGTGGGCATTTCATACACCGTGAGGGGTAGATACTTGATGGTGGTTATGGTTTTAATTGTTTTTAATATTGTTTAGGGTTTAAAGTATTTCTTTAAGATTATTTGCCTTATTTCATGATCGAGTTGTTTCTGATAATTATTTATCCTCCCATTAATCATATGGCTCAACGCTATATCTAACTCTCCAATATTATATTTAGTCGGTGATACATCTAGTATCTGTTCACGGTCAATGGCTTTAGCCCTTATCCTCCTCCCAATATATTTTTCGATATTCTTCATTATCCTATATATCAGCTTTATATCCCCTACCAGGTCTGATTCGAATAATCCATCTATACCCGGTATGTATGATACGGTTGTTAGTGTTTTGGTTGCTATCCTTATCCTCATGTTTTCATCCTCTACCAGTTTATCTAGGTTTTCCAGCCTCCCTATGAGGTTTCTATAGTTTGATGAAGCCGGTATATCGTTGTTCTTTAGATACTCTATGATGTTTCTATATCTCGGAGGCTTCTCGACTAAGCATTTTAGGATTATATATGTTGTGTCAATTGCTTTATCTATAGTCTCCCGCTCTACCTCTCCTCCATCATCTAGATTTGTATGATAAATGTGTTTGATCTCTAGTAGATTGTTTATTGTCAATGCTGGTATACCCCTTCTAGTATACATGAAGCTATCGAAATCTGTATGGTCGTATCCCCTATATCTTATTGGGAGTTTATCCTTAAGCTCTTCTATGCAATGTATCATAGACGGGTTTGTATTTATGTAAAAGGGTGTTGAGTATATTGCATCAATATTTATATCGAATAATATGTTCTCCAAAGTATTGGATTTATCTCTAAGCTCTAAATAGTATCTACTACCCCATGTCCAGTACCAGCTTGTATAGTTTGGTGCTCCGGATTCCTCAGCTGTATATGATATTAGTAGTATGGTTTCTTTGAATTCTCGTTTCTCCTTAATTCTTTTGCCTAGTTGTATTAGGGCTTCAACACCGATCAAGTTATCGCTAAAACCCGTAAACCAGTGGTCGTGGTGTGCTGTTATATGTATCTCCCTATTATCCCTACCATTTATCCACCCTATAACCGTCTTACCGGTTGCTCCATGTATGATCCTCGTCTTTACTATTAGTCTAGCTCTATGTGGATTATCCTTCACGATCCTTAGATAGTCCTCTTTCCTAACTGATACCGCTGGTATTGGTGATGGTGATCCATGTGAGCAACTATAGTCTTCATCACCTATGAGCACCATCCTACGGTATCTACCTGGTAGTTGGTCGTAGAATATTACTGCTTTGACTCCGTGTTCGTATAGTTTTAGCACAACAAATTTTATATCATCGGGGTCCTCTGGGAACGGTATAAATACTATCGTATCCCTAACAGGTTTAGATGATGCTATCCTATTACCATAGTATTCCGCATATGCTATCTCAGCCTCGATCTCCCCGGATAGTATATAGGGCATAGCGTGGCATCTAGTCTCTTTATCACCATATATTATCCAGCATTCATCCTCGATCCATGTATCTACTGGTGTTTCAACTACATCAACATCATCAACAAACTCCCTAAAAATACTGATTAACCTACGAACAACCCTATCTTCATTAGATCCACCTGTAATCGTCTCCTTTCGGAAGACTTCATCATATAATACCCTATACATCCACATCCCCTCTCTGAATTGTGGATTAAGATTATAAACTGTTTTAGTTGTTTATATGGTTGGTTGATGTCTATGAAGCTCATAGCAAAAAATGTTAAGGATCTTGATAGATTCATCGAGTATTTGGAATCTAAAGGATATATTGTGGATGAGGGATCCCATGCCGTATTACTCGATCATAGCGAGATATCCGAGATCTATATTAGATTGAAGACTAATCTTAAGGCTGCTATAGTAGCACATTATCTAACACCATATTATATGGCCGAACTGGAGGATGTGGATGATGAGGATAAATATCTTGAAAAACTCCTAGAGATAAAGCATAGTGGTGTTAAGTGGCGTATACCAGTTAATCCATTAATAGGTATAATCCTAGACGATAAGCTTTTAGAAATATTTAGCGAGTATAGTGATGATTATCCAACTAGGAATGGAGAGGAGATTGTGAAGGAGTATCGTTCAAGGAATAAAGATTATGCTAGAATACCGCGTGTCGTTATAGCTCACTTAATAGAGAAGATAATGCATCCTACTGGTTAAAGGGGATTTTTCCTGACATATAGTATGGTTAATGCTACTAATAGTATTGACAGGGCAATAGTTGTTGGTAAAAGGAATAGATCCCATGAAACGGATTCATTACTTCTAACAACGCTTTGATTCGTTACTTCCTTATGCTTGGAATCACTATCCGAATCCTTAGCCATATCTTTTCGGGCGTCATATGTTATATTATCTCTATTTATTTGTGTTATAGATGTATCGTTTTCCCTACGTGTATTCTCTATGTTCTCCTTTGTAGTATTGATGTATTTTATTGTTGGCTTAAAACTCCATTCCTCAACATTTTCTATAAATACCACAATAAATGGTTCTGTGTCCGTTATCTTCCTTCTAACCTCTTCTAATACATACTTCTTTGATATGTTTTTATTATGCTGCATTATCTGTGTGTTAAACAGTAGCCCACGTAATCCTAGAATATCTGCATCCATGAAGCAACCTATTTTTGTGAAATATGTGAATTTATCATGTGTTACTAGTTTTTCTCCGGAGTAGCTGCTATTTATTGGAAGTATTTTAAGTATTATATTATCGTTTTCACCGAGCTGTATGTATCTGTTGATAACTGCCTTTATCCTCTCACCGTCTTCCACGTTACGCGGTATATGAGAGTCGTTATATACATGTATTACTACTCCATTGCTATATTTGACTATTGCTACTAGTTTAATATTTAGTTCGTTTAACTCCCTCGACATACTTGTATTATTTATTATTGATGAATATCCTACCCCCTCTAAATCCCCAACAAATTTAGATATAATATACGTATTCTCTCTATATAATTCACGCAAATATTCTGAGAATCTAAGAGTGGATATATTCTCATCGAATACTAGTAGATTATGGTATTTCGTGAAATATTTATCGAGTATGAGCTTCATAATAATGATTTTGTTTGCTAAGATAGTTACCTTCCAGAAACTATATTCATTATTTCCGTGTTCTAATACCCCTGCACCATAGGTTAATGGGTAGGGTAAACTAGTTATAACCAGTATCGCTATTAAATATGTAATGAAACGCGTTTTAATCATTATTATCAACCGAATATTATGATCATCATACATACTTTTCTATGTAGGGTTTTGTTTTTAGTTCTATAAAAGTTTATCCTATTGTAGCCTCAACCTCTTTCTTATTATTTAAGGAGTAGCCGCAGTACGGGCAGAATAATGCATAGCTGGGTATCTCCCTTCTACAGTTTGGACATCTTATTATATTATCTAGGTGTGTTTGGTATTCCTTCTTGATGTCTTCTATTGTTAGATGGGTGTAGATCTGTGTTGTCTTTATGTCTGTGTGTCCTAGTAGTCTTTGTAGTGAGAATATGTTTATACCCTTCTTTAACGCCCTTGTTGCGAATGTGTGTCTTAGTATGTGGGGGTGTATCTTCTCTATAGGTATCCCAGCTCTCTTCGCCATCCTCTTAATCCTTTTGTATAGTCCACTATACGTTAATGGTACTACCTTATCCCCCTTCTTCATATTGTTCAGTTTTATCCACATCCTCAGCTCTTCTAGTGTGTTTTTCGTTGCTAGTACCTTTCTCTCCTTACCATATTTCGCCTCCTTAACCGTTATAACGCCTTCTTTGAAGTCTATGTCTTCAACCCTTAGATTGATCAGTTCCCTACTCCTAAGCCCTGTGTCTAGTAGTATGTCTAGTATTAGTTTATCCAGTGGATCCCTTACAGCTCTATATAGCTTCTCGATCTCTTCATCCGTTAAGACCTCTATCTTCCTCGGAGGCTTCTTAACGTTTGGAACCCTGATCCTTATACCTAGCCATTTTAGGAATCTCCTTATGAATAGGTTATAGTAGTGTAGTGTTACTGTTCTAGATCTCTTATCCCCCTTCTTCCCCTTCCTAAAACCATTTCTCAACCTATGGTTTCTCCAATCTATAATATCTCTAAGCCTTACATCCCTCAATGGCTTATCTCCCAGGTATTCTAAGAAGTCTGTTATCGCCGATCTATATGCTTTAATGGTGTCTCTACTAGCTCCTGAAGCTTCAAGTATTGCTAGGAATTCCTCCATGATCTCGTAGTTGTCTAGTTCTAGTATTTCTTCGGATGCTTCACCAATATCTATCCTTATAGTCAACAACGACCCCCCTATAGAATAATATCCTTTAGATGGATAGTGTTTTAAGAGGTCTGACCATTCTATGATTATTTATGGGGGATGAGGAGGCTTAGCAGGTCTAAGCATCTATGCGATGAGGATCTGTGCGGGTCTAACCCCTCTTAAAAGCCCTCCATCCCTCTATGGAGGGGTTTTATGGTGGTGTATCGGGTTTGTCTAGGTGGGTTCTACTAATCCATGGGGATTCTGATGGTGTTGTCTCCGGCGCATTAGCCTACGCCTACCTAGCTGGGAGGGGTTTCGATGTAGATATCTACTTCACTCATCCAGCTGGATTAGCCGAGGATCTTAGGTCTTTCGCTGAGCTTGGTGACAACGTGTTTATAGCCGATATAGCCCTCAGCGAGAAACACCTCGGCGAGATCGAGTCCTTGTTTAGAAGATATTCGGAGCATGGTAGGCTACTATACATTGATCATCACCCAGAACCCCTCAGTTTAAAACCGAGGGATCTTTGGGGGGAGATAATTCATGATACGTGTTGTTCAGCATCCGAGCTCGTCTATAGGTATTTCAGCGAGAGGGGTCTTAGTAGAGAGTATGAGAGGGTTGCACTATATGGTGCTATAGGTGATTATCTAGATGAGACACCATGGGTTAAGAAGGCTCTACTAGACTGGGATAAGAGGAGTGTGTATTTTGAGGCTGGAATACTTGTTCAGGGGTTAGAGGGTTCCCGTAAGGAGTATGATTTTAAGAGGAGGATCGTTAGATTATTAGCTAGGAATATGCTTCCAAGTAGTGATTCCCGCCTAGTGTTGAAGGCTTTGGAGCAAAGTATTAGGGATGAGGAGCTTAGGATTAGGATTAAATCTATGCTTAAGGTTAAAGGATTAGTATCATATGTGGTCGATCCCGGTGGTAGTCTTGGTAGGGCTGCAAATTATGCCAGGATCTATGGTGGGACGCCGATAGGTTTAGCATGTGAGATTAGGGATACTAAATGTGTTGCCAGTCTTAGGAGTGTAAGTGTTGATCTAAACCTTCTGCTTAGGAGGATTACGCCGTTAATAGATGGGACTGGTGGCGGTCATCCATATGCTGCCGGTGCTAGGTTTCCAAGGGATAGACTGGATGAATTCATAGATCTGATTAATCGTGAGGCTGGAAAGCTATTGTAGCTTTGTGAGGATTTTAGCTGTTTCAAGTATTAGGTTTTTGAGCCTGGGCCTTATTTCTTCAAGCATACTATTTATCTCTTCAATACTCTTCTTAGCCCCTTCATCGGCTGCTGGATTAACTATTATGGCTATAGCTGCATATTCGAGCCCAGCCTCTTTAGCCATGAACGCCTCCGGTGCTAGACTCATAGATATTAGGTCTCCTCCAAGCATCCTATACATCCTGGCCTCAGCCGGTGTTTCAAGCCTTGGACCCTCGATCACAACCACTACTCCCCGGTCGTGAACGTTGAATCCCTGCTCTATAGCCTTCTCGTAGAGTATTTTTCTGAGCTGCTCCGAGAACACGTTCCTCATATCGGTGAATATCCTCTTGGAGGGTTCTAGCCCTGCCTGTCTCGATTTCGTCAAGTCTATTATATCGTGTGGTATAACCAGGTCCCCTATAGAATAGTCTGGGTTTAGTCTTGTCGCTAGTGTTGTTGATATTACATATTTGACGTTATGATATGTTAATGCTGTTATTATTGCTCTATAGTTTACGAGGTTTGATGGTATGTCGTGTTTCAACCCATGCCTCGGAATATATACTATTCGTGGCTCAGTTGCTGTTAGCATGTAGTGTATTTTTCCTACCAGTGTATCCATCTCCATTACTGGTGCTTTGAATAACCTGTGTGTTGCTGTTCCACCTATGACTCCTATCTTCCTCATATGAGGGCCTCCATCTTAGCCCTTATGATCGATTCAGCCTCCTCTTTTCCGAGCTCTATCTTCTTAGCCTTAGTTATTTCATCTATTAGTAGCTTCGGGTTTGATATGTATTCCTCCTTATCGTGTTTAGCCTTGAATCTAGACCTATATGCTTTACCTGGCGCTATGAGTACTGCATCTATATAGTATTCGCCGGCATGGGGTTCTATAGTTGCTAGTCCAACCGATCCACCCTCTTCATCAACTAGTTTAAATATTACACCGCCATCAACCGTTGCACCTATTGGGTCGGCTTCAGCTATTGATGGTATCTCAACTGGTTTCTCAACCGGTTTAGCCTCTTCGGGTTTCTCAACTACTGGTTTCTCCTCAACCCTCCTCTCTAATGGCCTGGTTTCCTCAGATATTCCTATTGTAGCCTCCTCCCTCCACTCAACGGGTTTCTCCCCACGAAGCATCTTCTCTGCTTCTTCAGCTGTTGGTGCTTCTCTAAACTCCTCCTTTACAGCTGCTAGTTTTTCCTCCAGCACCTTCTTAACTGTTTCAGCTACTTTTTCATCTGGGTATCTCTTGAAGTATTCTATTTGGAGTGTGTCGTAATGCCATTTGATCTCCATCTTCTCCGGGTCGAAGCTATACTTCACCCTGATCCTAACCACGTCTCCCTTATCGCTTTTAAGCTCCTCTACGATTATATGGTATAGTAGCCTATTGATCTCTCCAGCAGCCCTAGCTATTTCCCGTGCATACTCTTTATTCTTCTTAACATAGTCTCTCAGCTGTGCGAATAGTGTTCTACGTAGTTTATCCGCGTATGCACCTGCTATTATGAGGCCTGTGCTTAATGTGTTTTCTATTATTGGTGTTGTCAAGGCTCCCACTCAATATAATTATTAATACCCTCAACCATATATGAAGTTTAACTTAGAGGATAGTGTTAGTATAGTGATGGGTCATGTTGGAGAGGGGTAGGATTGTATTATTCGATGGGGTTATAGTTGGGTTTGAAACCCCTGAGGGCTATAGTGGTAAGGCACTGTATGTTCAGGGTAGTATTGATGATGAAAGCACCGGTTTCTACCTGATCGTTCCGGAGGAGAAGCATAGTGAGTATTTGAGGCTTGGAGTTGGACAGATGATCTCTGGTAGAGGTAGGGTTTTAGGGCTTGAACCAATTGTTTTAGAGCTTGTTGAGGAGGGTTAGATATGCCCCAGCTTCTACGTAAGCCTCCTAGGATCAAGGTTCTTGAAGCCATTGGTTGTCTTGGAGATGGTAGGTTAAAGACTATCGGTGATGTATGTGCTGAGGTCGTATCTAGTAGGGGTGATAAAAGATATAAGGTCGTGGTATTGCCGGATAATAGGGTTTATAGTAGTGATAATGGTACTAGGCTTAAGGGATACATCGGATACCCGATCATAGCCTTTCTAATGGAGAAGGGTGTTATACCTATTGATCGCGAGGTTATGAAGGCTATGACCGGCATACCATGGAAGGATCTCAACGAGAAGTATAGAAGGTATGCTATCGTTGAGAGCATAGTTGTCCGCAGGGCTGAACGTATGGGTGTTAGAAGGGAGATCATATACGACTATATAAATATCGTGTTGAAGAAGCTTGGATTAATGAAACTATACTATGATGAAACACTCGAAAACTACGAGTGCGGGTGATCAGATCCCCCCTCTTATATAGCGTTTTTATCCGTGGTTGCCCGTGCTTTATGTTTTGGGTATTTTCGAAACTTTGAAAACCTGCACGGGCTTCCCCTTCATCCCTTCTTGGGTTTGCATCTGGTCGGGGGCTTTCAGGGCTTTCATGGAACCACAGAGCCCCACATCTCGGGTAAGAAGTTTAAGACCTCTTAGGGCTAGATTCCATGAAGCAACATGGTCTCTTGTAACAATGTGTCCGTTTGGTAGCTTAACCCATCTATAATTAATAAACACTAATTCACCACTGATAGGAGAAGTCTTAGAGGTATTTCTCGGATCAACATAAATTACTGGTAATTCTTCAATTAATGCCTTATAGCGTATATAGCTCTGTATTCTACGGTAAACCCATAGACTAAGCTTCTTATTGAACTTTTTTGAACCATTAACTCTATCTCTAAGCTTGTCCAAGTCTTCGAGAACAATTAATGCACTAATCCTCTAAACATTGAGATGTTCTCATAATTACCAAAATACTTCAAGTACTCAAATAAGTGAATAGTCTAGGATGTCTTCATCACCATATTTCAACTATACCCTTTCTAACACCTATATATTTTCTACGTGTGAGCTCTGATAGTATCCTCCGGGCTTCATCCCTGCTTATGCCTAGGTTTTTTGATAGTATGAATACTACATCCCTAACTCTTAGTTCTCCATATTCTAGGATTGATTCTCTCAGTAAACTATATGCTTCACCAAGTCTTCCCGGAGGCTTATCTATCTCTATAATATTTATACCGTTTAGCCTGAACCTGTATTCCTCCTCCCCAGTTCTCAGCTTGTATTCTTCATCGTATCTCGTAATGTATGCCTTCCTATAGATCCTAGGTATCCATATCTTCCTCCCAGGTGTTGTTGTGATCAGTATGTTTCTATTGTGTATGTCTAATGGTGTTTTACGTGGTTCTAGGACTAATATATTCTCCGCATCCCCCATATCTCTAGGTGTTTCACCTGTTATCAATATGTTTTCGGGTTTTCCACGGACCTCTATCCTTTCAATTATTGGTGTTAAATTGTTTTCCCAATCTATTATTAATACCCTACCCTTCACCGATTTGTAGAATGCTATGTTTAATACTATGGCTATCTTGGCGTTCATGTAGTGGCTTCTAAGTATCCATCTACCATTCCCTAGAAGCTTCACTATATTTGACAATTCTTTCCCTCACCTGTCTCTACCTATAGGTTTATGGGGTTAGTATTTATTTTGAACCCCGATATTATTATGTGTTGATAATTGTCGTGTTAGAGGTGTAGGTCTGTGGAGGAGTATTATCTTGGATGGATTAATCAGTTGGAGGATGGTTTGAAGAGTTGGGGTATTGTGAGTGTGCCTGGTAGGTATAGGCTTGTCGTTGTATCCGGTATGGGTGGTAGTGGTATTGTCGGAGACTATGTCTCGGTCCTATCCAGTGTTCTCGGTGGCCCCCCGGTTGTTGTTTCTAAGTCCCATCTCCTACCCCGATACGTCTCCGGGGATGATCTAGTGTTTGTTGTTAGTTATAGTGGTAATACCTTGGAGACCAGGCTAGCCTATAGAGAGGCTTTGGGGAGGGGTTCTAGAATAGTCGTTGTCTCTAGTGATGGGTTATTGGAGGAGGAGGCTAAGCGCAACAATATACCCTTCATACCAGTTGTTAAGGGTATTGCTCCTAGGACTGCATTACCCCATATGCTCTACGGTATCCTCGGTGTCCTCGACTCATCAGGCTACACTATTGTCTCTAAAAGTGTTGCTGAGGCTGCCTATAGGTTTATAGCTGAGTTTATGGGTGATATTGTAGATTCAGCGTATAGACTGGCTGGATTCCTAGCTGAGAACCGTGGACTACTCATACTAGCTGGCCATACACCCTATGAACCCCTACTCATACGTGGTAAGAACGAGTTTAACGAGAACTCTAAGATACCTGTTAAGGTTGAAACTGCTCCTGAGTGGATGCATAACGATATTGTCGGTTGGGAGAACCCCTATGAGAACAAGTATACGGTTATACTAGTTAGGGACCCCAGTGATAGGGTTGGCTCTAGACTTGTAGAGTTTATGGAGAACATATATGTTAGGAGGGGGTATCCGGTATATATGGTTGAGTTGAAGGGTGATAATATCCTCGAGAAATTATTATATGGTAGCTTATTGCTTGGATTGGCTAGTGTTAAGCTAGCCAGGATGCGTGGTTTAGATCCATTGAAGACTGCTAGTATTGCAGAGTATAAGTCTAGGGTTGGAGAGATATTTCACTAACAGTTTTCAACTTATAATACTCCTCAATAGGGGTTTAACGGTATTCATTAGTTCTCCGAGCTCTACTCCGCCATAGATCCTTACGGATAAGTCTCCTTTAGCGGTTGCTATTGTTGATGGATATGTTATACAGTGTTTGATGTTATCTATTATTTTACAACAAGTTGCAGTATCACCTACCAGTATTGGCCAGCCGTCTATGCATTCTACCCTTCTAACTCTACAACCACCTATACATTTCGGGTCTTGGCTGCATGTAGCCTTATCTATCTTATCCCTTTCCACAAGCCCCTTATAGTATTTGACTAGTTCATCCTTATCATCTCCGGGCTCACCGGTTAGACACATTTGTTCCTCGAGCATCGTCTTATTCGTTATTATTATCTCTAATGTTTCATCTCCAGGAGTTATCTCATCGATTGATCCCGGTAGGAGGTATATCTGATTTGTTATATCCGATCCTTTCAGCGTTAAACGATATGTCTTATTTACTATCTCGAACTTGTATCTCTCTCGGTGTTCTATGTAGTCTGGCTTCTCCGTGTATGCTAGGATTACTAGGTTTGTTGGTTTAAACTCTATGGTGACTAAGCTGTTATTGCTCTCTATGATCTCCTTCTCGACTATGAATTTGTTCATTGCTATGAATAGTGATGTATTATAGTCCATCTCCTCGATATTGTTTAGTGTTTCCTCTAAGCCAGACGTGTTTATCTTGAATATGTTTTTAGCGTATCCGAGGAATTCCTCCCTATCAACCATGTATCCTACAAGATTATACTCTACCATATACGGTGTTCCATGAACCCTCATAGGGTTAAGCAAAGTGTATGGTACTACGACTAGTAGGAGGGCTATAGCGGTAGAGACTATAATTAGCAGGACTATACGATGCACACACCTCCACCAAATAGATAAGTATGTATAGAACCAGTATATAAACAAAACCATCCACAGATAGGAGAAGACATTGGAGGGCGATCGCGCCATAGGTAGGAGCCCTACACAGACAACGTATACTCTAGGGGGAGTCTACACTCGAACCGGGTCAAAGGGCTCCGCCTCAACCTCCCGGGCAAACAATCATTATATTGCCCGGCTCGTCCCCGGGTGAGCATAGCCCCTGCGGCGTCGGGCTCTTGGGAGCGGCGGGCTAAAC
>JALVIT010000087.1 GCA_027028545.1 Desulfurococcales archaeon | reverse complement strand
CTAGTTTAGGCAGTATAGAGGTTAAGCTGGATAGCATAAATGCTAGGATAGGCTTTATAAATGATACAATACTAGCTATAAACACTAGTATAGAAGACATCAAGGTTAATATAAAGAATATCACAGATACACTACCCGTCATAATTAACAGTATATCCTCGGTAAACGGTACGGTATCTATAGTCGTTTCAAGGATCAGTGGATTAGAGAATATGTTAAATAATATGTCATATCATATAGAAGACATATACGGTGAACTAGCCATAATAAAGACGGATGCAGGATACATTATATCAAACATCACCCTATTGAAACCAGTCATCATAGGGATATGGAACAAAACAGCTGAAATACAGACGGTGCTTGGAGAAATAAATGAAACACTAGAAGATCTACTGGGATGGGCAGAGCTGATCAATGAATCACTCGCAGTACTCCACACCACGGTAGGAGACCTAATTGCCGAGATAAATATTACCAATGAAGGAATACACATGGTATATGAGGATATACAGTGGATTAAGGGTATTGTTAGAGAGATTAAAAACAATACAATAGCTATAGAGGCATTGATAGACAACGCATATAGGAACATTACATTGAGGCTAGGCGATCTCAATGCGAGTATAGTTGATATTGATGGAAGATTAGCCCTCATAGAATCTAATATGGGATACCTTATATCAAGTATTGATAACCTATCATACAATATCACAAGGCTAAGCAATGACATACTTGAACTTAAGACCGTATTCGGAGTATTAGAGGTAAATATATCGAGAATACTTAGTGATATAAGTTATCTCAATGAGACGGGAGTATGGATAACTGGAGTATTAGAGGGGATTAATGAAACAGGGAACAATGTGCTTATAGCCGTTAATACGTTAAATGGAGTGGTTTCAACTGGGATAAGTGATCTAAACAATAGTATAGTATATCTAGGGAGGGATGTCTCAGTAATTAAGACGAATATCGGCTTTGTGCTCGCAAACACAAGCACTATCCTAGACCTCATCAGAAAGATCAAGTCAGAGACGGATAAGATCGACCAAGTAATAGCTGGGTTAAGCCAAGTAGCTCAGAACGCCTCTACAGCATTATCAAGTACTGAAGAGCTGAATAATAGAATAGCTGACGTAAAGGCTAGAGAATCTATTGCCACACTAACTTCATCAGCAGCACTAGCTACATCAATTCTAGCACTAGCTATAGTATTCTATACCTTTAGGAGAAAATAACCCCATCAACGAGGCTTTTTAACCCTATCTTTTTAATTAGCACAAATACCTAATTCCAAAACCGCCATTATTTCTTAGCGCTCCTCATATTATATTTATTAAGAGATAACTACTGATCTGCATGAGATCCTTAGGAATCTCCTAACTTAAAGAAAGACCAGATCCGCCTAAAGATGTTCAAGTAATAGCAGGATCGGGAATTTCACAGATTCTTAAAAGGAAAAGAATATGAAGTTAATGTTTAGAAGCTTGAGAATAGCTGAGAAGTATTCATAGATAAATCTTAACACTAATTACTAAATTATATATAAGGAACTATAATAAGTCAGTATATACAAATCTTATATATGGCTAACTTATATAATACTAACTAGGAGTTATGTAAGAAAAAGGTTTTTACTATATGATTTCTCCAAGGTCTATTCTCTTTTTAAGAAGTTTGTCTATGATATTTTCTAGTCTGATTGATGGTGTTCTTCTAATCTTTTTCCTGATCTTGTCTGTTCTAGCTTTCCTCCTCCAATACCTTAGCATGTGTTGACAGAATATGCTCTTCTTACAAACGATTACTGGGTTGAAGAAGAAGTGGTATTTATAGTATTGTCTGACCGGGTATTTCCCCTGTAGGTAGAGAATATGATAATCCTTCGCACCATGAACCCCTTTAAGAGCGTCGAGGTATAGGGTTAGCATTGCGGATGGGGTTTTCTTCAATAATACTGGCAGTATCTGTAAGATCTTCTCCAGAATATCGCCCTCTGGCCTATAGTATCCATAATATGCTTTATCCTGTAGAAGCGATAATATATTCTCCGCGAGATGCGGCGGTGATAAACCTTTACCCCCTGCTTCACCACCTAATACGCCTACAGCTAGATAAGTCTTCGCACCATTCTTCTCAGCTACCTCCGCTAATATGCTGAGGGCAGCCATATCCTCCTTCCAACTCCCAACCAGGGGTTCATCCCCGAAAACCAGCGCATCCCCACCCATATCTACATAGATCAATGTCTCCGCCCTATATCTCTTAATAAGCCGCTCCACAGCCTCCAAAACCATCGATCTAGATTCTTTACAGCAGATACAGTATGTCTCATAACCTAGAGATGCAATATTTGGTTCAAAGAATCTGACAGATAAGGACGATGAGAAGGGATATATCTTCATTAATGCGTCCCCTACCTTCTCAGCCCCCCTTATATCGCTCGATCTAGCATTTATAAATCCCGCAAAGACTGTGTCTATACCTAGTCTATTTAATTCGAAAGCGAGAGGTAAAGCCCCTCCACTATCCCCTCCACCACCAAGACCCCCTACGAGAACTATCCTACCCAAACCTAATCCTAACCCCATACCCATATATAACAGAAATTTTCAAATCATAGTCATATAAACAAGCCATGTAATATTAGCCTATTCCACGAAGAAACCAAAACAGTATATCTCACAATTTGAGGAGATATAGTAATTGAAATATAGTAATCATGTTCATCATATATCTATTAAATGATCATTTGGTTTTTGTATAAGGTTAAACATCCTTCTCCCAATCACGTTAATTTTATATCATCCTTAACGAATACTATTTGTCTCTGGGGGTTGGTCTACGGTGGTTGTTATTGATAGAAGATTATTGATTATGGTAATTATACTTATACTGATAGCGGTCTCTGTAACTTTGATAGTTTCTAGTAGAAAATCGTTCATAGTAACGGCTACAGTTACCTCTCCAAAAGAGAGGGGTGCTGCTGGCAATCCTGTCACGACTTCATCCCTACCCTTAAAAACAACAGCTAGTACGCCAGTCTCACCTACCGATCCTGCCATTGAATACGTTGGAAAATACTTGAAAATATACGTAGATAAGAAAACCTATCGGCCGGGAGAGAGTGTGAGGATAACGCTAATTAATAATGGAGATGAAGTTATCGAACTAACCGATCCACCATGGGTTATCTATAAGCTCGTGAATAATAAATGGATGCCAGTATATGAGCCCCCATTTAAACTAATGCAGGGATATAAGCACCGAACAATAAGGCTAAAGCCCAGCGAGAACATATCCTGGACATGGAATATAGAAAGCAGTATTGCACCGGGAACCTACGTCGTGGGATTTAGAAGCGATGATCTCCTAATAAAGCTGAATAAAAATACATCACATTTAGTAGGAGTAAGACTGGAAAAGCCTATGGTTGTTTTTATCATAAAGAGCTAGCTACCTAAATCTAAGTCCACAACATCTTACCATAAATAGGCATTCTCTATATTAATAGCGGTGGTAATTCTAGTTCTTTCCAGGAGATGATACCAATGAACTATAAGAATATAAGGCTTAAAGTCTAGTCTTCTATCCTATTACAGTGAATGCTTTAAGAGCTAAGAAGCAAATAATTTATTCTTGATGAGCCTTGTCCGGTCCACCCCCTATACGCGGCGAAATAGATAGTGAGGTTACTGATTACCATAGTTGTATTATAAGGGCTATTGAGACAGTGCGTGAAGCATTAAAATATATGGAGATAGGAATACCGATAATACATAGAGGGCCTCGGGGAGAGATACATGTTGATGTGCCATTGATGTATCACGGTTATGCTTTGGATAGAATACACTATGATCCTTACACTAACAGTCCCTCACCCAAGGGTAAGCCGGTGAAGGTAAGGGGTATTAGGGTAAAGGAGGATTATGTAAGGGAGGTTATGGAGAAAGTGGTGAAAGAACTAGAAATCATTGATGCGGTTGAATTCAGGGAGCCTGAAAATGCATGGATAGTTCCCTTAGCATGGAATCATATGATAGTTGCGCATATAAAGGTATCATATGATGGAAGGGAACTCATACCTGATTATGGATTAACTGAAGAGGTAAGAAGACACGCTATCTAGGCTTATACGTATCCTCCTAAGAGAAAAATTACTTTTAATTCTTACTATATTATTTGTTGTATTGCTAATTCTCGATAAGGGGTTACTTTATACAGCACCCTACATGATAAACTATTATACATTATCACTTATAGTGACATTCATGTTAGTGTCGAGAGGATTAGAACTTTCAGGTATATTTGATCATATAGTTGTGGAGCTTTTGACTCGTGTAAGGAGACCATTACTATTACTCATATTGTTGATTATGGTGGCTGGTTTATCATCATCATTAATAATGAATGATGCAGCTTTATTCATATATGTACCCCTAGCATCGATATTTATAAGAAGCCTGAAGTTAAATAAAGACGCAGCTTTAACATTACTGGTTCTTTCAATAAATATTGGATCTGCCTTAACCCCTATAGGTAACCCTCAAAATATCATAATATGGCAAATATATGGAGTCAGCTTCCACGATTTTGTTTATCACCTAGTTCCATTTATATTTGTGTCATTAAGTATCATAGTAGTGTTAGTATACCTCCTATTTAGAAGAGACCTTAATGTAAGTTATAAGGTGTATAAACCACCTAAAATATATTTAAGCAGAAAACTCCTTTATACATCTGTAGGATTACTTGTAGTAGATATAGTAATGGCACAAATAGGATATAGTGTAATCGGGTTTATTATTACTATTTTAATTTATTTAATAGTTGATAGAAATATATTATTGGGCATAGATTATGTTCTACCAGCCGTATTTGCATTCATGTTTATAGACTTTACTGAATTATCTAGGCTACTTCATGGAGTATTAATAATGTATTGGGACAAAACATATACGACGTTATTAATTGCTGCATTATTGAGCCAGATAATGAGTAATGTGCCTGCAACGATTATACTGGTAAATCATATTAATAATTGGATTGCGTTAGCAATAGGGGTGAATATAGGAGGAACAGGGATAATAACAGGTTCATTAGCCAACATAATAGCATTAAGACTGGGAAAAATTAGTATTAGGAAATTCCTAAAAATAAGTATTCCCTACTTTATTTTAGTATTGGTTATATTCTATGTTTTAGCATATGTCGGGGTATATCCTTAATTATTCAGGGAGTTGATGATATAGATATTTTGTCTTCTATTCTTACCGAATAAATCTTGTTTGGAAAAATAGATTATTTAATACAATTTCATTTTTATGAGGGGTTATTTCTTTATTTCTGTGTATTTTATGTATTGTTTGAGTATTTGTCTTATCCGTTCCTTATCCTGACTTGATGGTTTTCCCTGGAATTGTATTGTTTCTAATACCTTGTATCCTTTAGATTCGAGTATTTCCTTCATTTTCTTTGCTGCTAGTCCTCCCCATCCATAGCTTGATACTATGATCACCTTCTTCCCTATGTTTGGTAGTCTATTCGTCATTATTGTTAGGAATGCGTGTATTGGTGGTACTATTCCTGTATCATATGTTGCTCCACCAATTATTAGTAGGTCTGAATCTATTACATCGGTCAATATGTTGCCCCAATCACTATGGTGATTATCCGTGAAGGGATAGACCTTAACTTTGCATCCATGTTTTGCTGCTTCATCTACTGCAACCATTATTGCATCCTCCACAGCGCCGTACATCGATGTATAGATTACTGTAACCTTTCTACGTCCAACAGCTTTAGCTGTATCCTCATAATATTTCACAATATACTCCGGATAATTTCTCCAGACAAGTCCATGGGCTGGAGCTATGATCTTTATGTCGAGGTTTAACTTACGGAGCTTCTCAATATTTAACGGTATATTCTTACGGTGAAAGCCGATCACTGTGACGAGATACTTCTTCACGTAGAACATATACTCATTAATCTCCTCCTCGTCATCATCGAAGATCGTTCTAGGAATACTATATCCTCCGAAGGCGTCACATGTGAGCAACGTCTTTATACTTGGTAGATAAGTGAAGATCGTTTCAGGCCAATGGAGCATTGGTGCATGTATGAAGTATAGTTTCTCACCGCCAAATACTAGCTCTTCACCGTTACGTACAGGCTTAAACTTCTCGATTTTGAATCCATGGAGTTTCTCTAGCAGCGTCTTAGCCATTGGATGCCCTAAGACCGTTATATCGGGATTCTCCTTAAGTATCAATGGTGTTGTACCACTATGATCGGGTTCAGCATGATGCGTTACAAGATATTTTATATCCTTAATATCAATTAGCTGATTCAATGCCTCTATGAATTCCTTACCATAATTCTTCTTCCACCCATCGAAGAGTATTGATCCTTCACCTGTCTTTAACAGGTAGGCGTTATATGTGATCCCCTCGGGTATATGCCATGTACCCTCGAAGAACTCGGTCCTTTGATCATTCAGTCTTAGAATATATAGATTACCAGTTATCCGGCGAACAATATATCCAGCCATCATCACACACCACAGATAATAGACCGTGTATGAGCTAATAAGAGGTGTATGTTCAGTCAGTTAGTTATTGATATGGATATTAGTGGTTTATAGAGATATCTTAAGGAAATACAAAATGAATAAAGAAAGAAGAATTATTAACTCTGGGATCTTTCTTTTAGTGATGTATAGGAAAAAGAAAAATGAAGGCTGTTTTGACACATTACTTCTTCGATATAACCTCTATGAACTCCTCCGCTATCTTCCCAGCGATCTTCATCGCAATCTCGTAGTCGAAGTCTAGGGTTGAAGCTTTAGGTACTCCAAGCTCGGTTATTGTTACCTCATATGCTGGCTCGATTCCCTGCTTCCTTAAAACATTGGATGCGCATTTCAGCGGGCATCCATTGATTGCTAGGACTGCTTTTTAGATGGAGTTTTGAGCTAGCTGCAACAGCTGCTAGACAACACATTCTAACCTTATCTGGATATGTTTTCGCTAGTATTCGTGCAACCTCATTACCTATCTGTCCAACACTTGAAGCACACCATCACATGCTGCAACTATTATGAGGTTTTTAGCATATGTACTACAATGTGGTAGTAGGGTATACTTCTGCCCCGTCTCCATCGATGCCACCTTACCAGTAATATAACCAGTGGGTTAATATTTTATTACTTATTCTATCTAGTAAATGCATATTAGTAGTCTCTAGTTTAAACTCCGATGTTATTGATCAAACATTATTTTTAGCAATAGTTGATCGAGGGTGTAACAAGTTGTTTAAGGGTTTAGGATATATTGTTTTCGTTATTTTATTATGGTATTCACTTGTTATATTTATGGCTAATCTTCTAGTTGACAATGTTTACTATATTTTGTCTATTAGATTAATCGTTTTTACAATATTCTTTACATCATTATATGTTTTCACTAGATTATATCTTAACGTTAAACCACCTTTAATGAAGGGGATTGGTTATGGGTTAGAAATCACATTCACATTGCTCCTCCCCCTCTATGTTAGCACCATTGCTGCTATATTTTTCAGAGGATCTGGATGGTTTTATGAGAGTACAAAACCGGGTTTTATCGTTTCATGGGATCCGTTTGTAGCGTTTCTAGCTGTAGCTGGATGGATCGTGACTAGTCTATACTTATCATATATACTTATTGCTACACCCTACGAGTTGTTCAGCATTATCCATCGTAAATGGGGGCGGTTATTGGGTGTTTTTAGTTCATCCATAACTTTCACATTGATCTATAATGCACCATTATATACCGGTGAATGGATCCTTGAGGATATAGTGTTTTTCGGAATATTATTTGCATATGCATACTCAATCCATAGATCAATCCTAGCTCTAGCAATAGCATATCTAGTCTCAGAAGCGCCAATGTGGTGGTGTATCCTAGCACCTCTAGGAGAGTCTGCTATGAATATGTATGCATTTATGAGATTCTTTATCTCCATAGTTTCGTTAATAATCCTAATATATAGCAAATATAAATAATGGAATCCACTACCACTTAATATTGTCCGTTAATCCTATTTCGAGTATCTTGGGCGGATTATATATTAGTCCGAGTTTTTTGAGGACCTCCCTTCCTAATAGCGATCTCCTAACTCCGAGCGTTGTATACGCTGAGCAGAGGATCTTAGTATTACCTATTTCCACAAATACCCTAGAGGTTCTAAGCTCTACTGATCCCCCAATAGCGGTCCTCCCAATAACCTTGGGTTCCTCGAAGAGATTCAGTTCCAGTTTAAGATATTTATCCAGTGGAATTAGGACACCTCCTCCAAACCCTGTATCTATGATGAACTCCTCCTTAATCCTTCCTTTACCCACTGGATTGTATAGATATGCCTCAACTATTGGCTCATAGTTTCTCTCTTCATCAATATAGTATGTTTTCAATGAGTATTCACCATGGTAGCCCTATTTCTACGATCCTCTTCTCTTTTAGAGGAAGTTTAACTATTAATGAATGAATGGTACATTTTTCTTCAGCAAACCTCGCAGCTTCAATATAACTTCCGAAGATCCCATGTATTTTTCCATCACAGATTAAAACGTATCCTCTACGATCCTTTAATCTATCCATATTCTCCATCAATATTTGCATATTCTCCCTATAACCCTCTTCTATCATTATCCACTTTCTAACCTCATCATATCCACCCCTACTCTCTATCCAGAGGCGAATAGCCTCCTTAAATATCGATGAAACAGTTCTACCCTCAAGGGAGGCGTATGATTTAACGATCCTGTATAGCTCTTCATCAAAATTCTTTATGGCGATGGTCTTCTTCCTTATGTTTAACCTAGTCAACATGTTCACCTAGTATAACTAGATTACCATATACCTATAATAAGCATTAATCTCATCTATATGCGATGTAATCAACTATATCCAAAGTTGTAGTTCAACCATACCAGTAGTTATAAGATGCCTCCTTGATATGATGGTCAATACAAATTATTAAGAGAGGGGATATGCCCATATCTCAACATGTATTTTAATGCATCAATGTAGGGTTTCGGAATCTTTAGATTCTTTAGATCTCTTATGGTTTTCTCAATATTGTATTTAACTCTGTGAAAACTTATTGAGAAATCCTCGGTGTTAATTATTACGTAACCAGCACGTGGATCGCCGTCACGGGGTTGTCCAACGCTGCCAGGATTAATTATTATTGCTCCGTCTATAACCCTATAGAACTGGTAATGTGTATGACCTATTAGATACACCCCGGGTGGGCATCCTTTATTCTTACCGGATAACATATATTGTGCTCTCCTAAGCATACCGCATATCTCCTGATCGCTATACCATGGATATAGGTATGCGTAGAGGGGGTTGCTGGGAGCTGCATGTACGGCATAGATCTCTATACCGTCGATCTCCATAGAGTGGTCTAGGGGTAGTTCTCTGAGATATTTCCTCTGACTACTACTAACTAGCTTCAACGTTACATTCTCTCTAAACCATACACTAAGCCAATGGGTCGCCTCCCCACATCTACAATCAACACCGTAGGCGACAGCGTGATCGTGGTTCCCCCTAACTATTCTAGCATCATAGCTTTTAAGAAGATCTATAACCTCCGAGGGATGGGGACCATAATCCACTAGATCTCCCAGAACGATTAGCTCATCCCATCCACAACTCTCCTCTAAAACATCCCTCAAAGCATAGAGGTTTCCATGAATATCACTAATCACTAATATCTTTGACAATATTTTCACCCATTCATACTTCATAGGTATATTGCTATAGGGCATTTTAATGGTTTAGAGCATGATATTTGTATTATTACCAAGATGTATCATCTATAACTGTTTAGGTCCAAGCTAAGCATCGTCTAAATATTAATCGATAATAAACCCTTCATTAATAGAAATACAGACATAGAGTAGGGGATAGGTATGAAGCCTTCACGGGAATGTATTAGATGTATAGCTAGTATTAGACTTGGAGAGGTTATAGAGTCGATCAGGGATGTTGAGAGGAGTTTACACATCCAGATCATGCTCCTAGAGAGGATCGCTGAGGAGTTTAAGAGAGAGGATGAGTTAACGATTATAGCATCTAACATATTCAAATGGCTTACAGAAGTAGCACCTGAAATAATCGATTATTATAGGAAGGTTAAGAAGGATTCAATAGATAGAGCTTTAAAGAATATCCATCTATTTAGGGAACACCTAGGCAAATTGAAGGGATTGGAACGGTTTAGATTTGCAGTTAAGACATCTATAGCTGGAAACCTATTAGATACGGGGGTGCATGGTCATACCCCTCCGAGTAGTATAGGTTTGGACTACGTAGTTAAATCTAGACTGGTAATAGATCATACACCTATGCTCTACAAGGAACTAGTTAATGGTGGTAAGAGGGTTGTATGGCTTTTTGATAATGCTGGAGAGGCTGTATATGATACAATACTTATAGATCTTATACGAAGCTATGGTAATGAAGTTATAGGCATTGCTAAAGGGGAACCGGGGTTTCAGAACGATCTCACAGTTACAGATGCATTATATGCCGGTATAGATGAACATTTAGACAAACTAGTTTCAACCGGTTGCAGTTGCTCCTCCATACATTTAGATATGGTTTCCAGAGAGGTTATAAATGCTATAAACAATAGTGATCTAGTGATCTCTAAGGGTATGGCTAACTACGAATACTTGTCAGAGATCGATATTGGTAAGCCTATAGCGTTCCTATTAATCCCTAAATGTAGGGTTGTAGCATCCACTCTAGGGGTTGAGAGAAATAGTTTTGTAGCATATTATAGGTAAAAAACCTTATATGTTCTTAAGTATCCTATCACACATTAATATGTAGTCCCTTCTGAGTTTCTCCGTCATAGCCTTATCGAGTATCAATGTTTGAGCTCTTCTACCCTTACGCCAAATATATAGTATACTAGGCTCCCAATGCCTCTTAGGCGCTATGATCTGTGCAACTATATCTGCTAGAGCGGATTCTATGAGAAACCTCTTCTTAGAGATCATAGCCATAGCTTTAATCGTAGTTATTCCGTGGCGCTTAAAGTTATAGACCTGGTTTATAAGGTATCTATAGTATTGGGGTAGATCGGATAATATTATTGGATCGAGTAATTCAACCCCATGGAAGGTAACCATGTCAGGCTGATACTTCTCCACTAAAGACTGCTCCTCAACAACAAGATCTGTTAATGTATACGCATAGGGGTTTAGTGATTCAAATATGAAGTGCTTGTTTAAGACCTTCTCAGCCATCTCCTCATCCGGACAGCAACAATACATCATAACCCACTTCATTATGTTGAATTGCTCCATCCGGCTATAACGATAACTTATAACTAGAACCCTTAGATCATTAACAAGCGTCATCTCTATAAAGGGTAGGGTCCAGTATGGTAGTCTTGAATGGGGTGGATATGCTACAAGTATGTATTCGCCGGCATTAACATATTCGACATATTTCCTAAAGAACTCTGTAGCCCCCCTATAGGGTTTATGTATAGTTTTAATGTCTTTATAGATCTCTGGCAGATGAACCTCTATACCATTCCTAAATATTATTGGAAAGCTTACAATTTGGAGGGGGGTTCCACGAGCCTTTTCTATCCTTAATGACCTAGTAGTGTATCCACCTATTACCTTATAGTCTATACGTAGTATTACATCGCTAAGATATTCCACACCATGTATGATCTCCCGATTACTAGATACAAGTATTACCACACCATCGATCATTCTAGGGATCTCTGATAATAGCTTTAATAATCTCACCTGCTCTCCACTACTTGTTGCCAGTAGGGAATCGAGCGGATCAATAACCATTATTCTAGGCTTGAATTCGTCTATTAACCTAGTTATATCTTCGATAAATTCATCTATACTATCCATAACAGGTAATTTAACGTATCGGAGAAACCCCTTCGTGGACAACTGTTTTAAGTCTAAATTAAATCTAGCCATTATATCGAAATATTTCGACTCATCCATATTGAATGATAGGTATAGACACTTCTCACCCTTAAATGCATTTGCGTAGCAGATCGTTGATGCTAAAACAGATTTCCCGGAACCATAGGGTCCAGATATTAAAACAATGAACCCCCTACGTATAATATCTGGGTAGATCGTGTCAAGTCTGCCTAGACCGGTAATTAAACCCATTATAGCACCTAAATATAATATATTTGCTAGAATATCTAAATAATTATCCTAAAGAAACCTTGGAATACATCCCCTAATCCAGAGATGCTTTATAGGATGAAGACAATGGGTTTACTAGAGGATATCGGTGTAGAGC
>JALVIT010000086.1 GCA_027028545.1 Desulfurococcales archaeon | reverse complement strand
GTGGAAGTAATGGAATAGCGTTGTTATTCATCCATGTATCACCAAGTATTATTTGGTTTAATGGCTGGTATATATACATTACATAGTGTATACGTATAGATGTCGATAAGTATATAACGGCGTTATACACGGTATGTAACCACAAAAGTATCCCAGTTAGTATATGTCCACTGTAATGCTTATATACTGCTGGGGTAGAATATAGATATGGCAACACTCATTGGTGGGGTGAATACATAATATGTCAAACAGGATGTTATCCATCCTCTTAATAGTGCTCCTAATACTATCATTCATACCACCAATATCGGCCGGAGCACCCCAATATAAACAACCGGAGAATAAACAATTAACATATCCAATAGCGATAATAGGAGATTATCCCCGAAATACTGATGGTGAGGGAGACATATATACATTACTGATAAATAATGGCTTCTCATCGAGCGACATAATGCAATACGATTCAGCATCAAGCTTTCTATCAGATCTATTAAGTGGGCAGTTATACAGTGTTGTTATATTTAACCGGTGGAGTAGCAGTAGTGGGCCGGCTTCTGCTGATGAACTATTAAGCTTCATACAAGCTATTGATATAAGGGATATACCTCTACTAATCCTGGACGCCGGATATACTAGCTATACTGGAGGAGACGCCTTTTACGACTATAAAGACGATTTAACAGCTGCTGGATATCCAGCGCCACTAGATTATATCCAGCATTATCCAGGACCAGACTATGTGTTAGTCGACCCAGTAGATGCTACACATCCAATATTTAATGGAGTACCAGATCCCTACTATCTAGGCGATCCTTCATCATCATATATAGATTACATAACATATCCCGACTTCTCTCTATCTGTAGTAAGGCTCGCATGGCTCAATGATACACAGAATAGTGTCGAAGGCTATGCCATAGCTGAATGGACAGCCTCTGGAGGAGAGTCGTGGATCTTTATGCCCTGTGGCGGTTCAGGTTATTGGGTTAGATATACAGAGATGGCCAGTGATGGCCAGTATAGTAGTGATCAAGCCACAGTGTTCATTAACACTGTAAACTACCTAGTAACCACAGGCAATCCACATCAACCACCAAAAGGTGTAGTATACGGATATGTGTTTGATGCTGATACCGGCGATCCTATACCTAATGCAATAGTATATGCTGGAGCTGTTAGTAATACAACCAATGCCTCCGGATACTATGAGCTTCATCTGGAAGAGGGGACATATAATGTCACAGCTGAGGCGATAACCCATAGGCCGCAAACAGTCGAGATAACTGTAACGGCTGCCTCAAGGATCGAGCAGAACTTTACGTTAACACGGAAACCTAAAGCTGATATTTATGTAGCGATAGTTGGTGATTATGCAGATTACTCCGGCTATGGTAAGGATCTATATAATTATCTATCGTGGAACTATTCAGCAGTCTATTATACAGACTTCTACGACTTCCTATCACATAAAGACGATTATAGCTGGGACGTAATAGTACTGCAATGGTTGGGTTCAAGCGATCCTGACATTAACGATTTCATAGACTTCCTCAAATGGGCTGACTCCAATAACATACCGCTTATAATACTTGATGAATGGTGGCTAGGTAGACCTGCAGGATATTACATGTATAATTACCGCTCCGATATCGATTCAGCTGGATATGTTGCTCCAAGTGGTAGAACCGAGAGTTCGGATGATACAACAAATGTTGACATAGTCGTTGTAAATACTACTCATCCATTATTCAATGGAGTTCCATCAACATATAAGATAACAAATTATAGTACAACCTATTATGCATATTACAGCGGCTTTACAAAACCAGTCTATGAACTAGCAGATCTTTATCTAAGCGGTAGCAGAGCAGGTATAGCAATCGCTGAATGGAAGGCTCCTCAGAACGAGTCATGGATCTTCATTAGCTATGCAACAAATATTAAACATCACTATAACGTCTCAGATACTTATGGCTTCTACACCAACGAGGCTAAGAAGGTATTAGTAAATGCTATTGATTATGCAGCATCAACAAAACGGCCGCCAGTATTTGTTAAGCTATATGGATATGTTAAGGATCAAGTAGATAATCCATTACCTGGTGTTAAAGTCGAACTTTTAGAAGCTGGGCTAGTCAACTATACTGATAGTAATGGATACTACGAATTTAATGGGCTTCCTGGGGATAAAGTTTATTCATTGAGGGCTACAAAGCTGGGATATTACATCTATGAAGAAACCGTCCATCTAGGATATGTTGATACGGAATACAATATTACTATGAAGTCTAAACCAGCATCTATAGTAGTTGTTGGCGATAAAGAAACAAACGATGGTAAATTGGATCTAAACCTTACCTTAAGCCCATGGTGGAATATTGAAGAGGTTGATAACTGGCAGGAACTCATAGATGTAGTAGAATATGAAGGAAACATACTCGCTGTAATAATCAACGCTTGGGGCACTCCTGATCCATCAGATGAAAACGTGACATATGTGTTAAACCTACTAGACTCCAATAATATACCTATAATATTTCTGCAGGGTGGACAATCTTATCCCAACGGTTATGCTGGAATATACCAACTATATCGTAGTAGATACGCCCTTTGGAGTCTGGGATATCCAGCACCTGAAAACTATGAATATCACTATCCTGACGGACAATACTTGTTTATGAAAATGCTTGATCCAACACACGTATTATTCACCAATATAGCGCCGGACGAGGATCAGCAATTCTATATTATGAGGCTTATGAGCAATGATGCGGACTATCATGGATATACATGGCCATCCGAGAACCTCTCAGTTATGGATGTTATAGGATTACTTAATGATACCTATAACAATCTAAACTTCACAGGTATAGCCATATGGAGTGCACCAGGAGGCGAGAAATGGGTATTTCTAGGACATGGTGGATCAACCGGGTATGCTAGATATACTGAAGAGGGATCATATAATCAATATTCATATAAAATGATATATCTATTAAACAACACGATAAACTATGTATTAGGTATGACACCGCCAATACTAACTGGCAAACTATACGGATATGTAACGGACGAATACAGTAATCCTATACCGAATGCTATGGTTAGAATAGTTGAGCTCGGGCTAGTCAATTACACCGATGGTAGCGGCTATTATGAATTCAACAATATACCTAGTGGAACATATACTATAATCGTTGAAAAATTCGGATATAGAACATTTGAAGCAACTATAACTGTTGGAGCAGGGGTAAATGTCTATAATATTATATTGAAGGAGGCGGCGTCTGAGGTAATAATAGTTGGGGACTATAATAATGATCTTCATGACGTATTGACTGGTGAAGGATTAACCGTATATAGCGTTGACGATTACAATGAATTACTAAATCTACTATGCACACAGCCGGAGAAGATCGGTGTGGTGGTATTTAATAGTTGGGGTACAAGTGTTGATGCCGATACAGTGGTTCATGTGCTACAATTGCTCGATGTATATAATATACCAGTTGTATTCCTAGACTCGTGGGGAACAAGTTATTATCATGGAGGCTATTATCTATACCTATACCATGATGAAATAACTACTGCAGGCTATGCAGCGCCAAGCTATAGAGAGGATTACTATACATCAAACGTATCGATATCTATGAATATATCAAGCCCACTATTTAACGATATAACACCGGACTTTGATAACGCATTCTATGTAGGGGCTGATGTTAGTGGGACGAAAGACACCGATTATGCGTACTATGAGTTCGATCCTGGTAGTGGTGTAACTGTCTTAGGTTATCTACTAGTAGATGGAGATCCCGTGGGTGCATCCGTCGCGGAGTGGACAGCTGATGGAGGTGAGAAATGGATATTCCTATCAGCTTCAGCGAGTTATTACTGGATGAAATATAGTGAAGCTGGAGAAGACAACCAGTATTCGGCTAAAGCATTGCAATTACTGATAAATGCTATAGTGTATGCTAATTCAACTAGGGGTATAACCCCATCTAAGATCATAGTTGATATATCTGTAATAGATAGTGTAAATCTATCTAGTATAGAGAATGCAGAGATACTTGTAAATGAGACGGGAGATGTATTCCACACAGGTATTGATGGAACGGTATCTTTAGTACTACCAATATATTGTGGCAACTATACACTAATAATATCCAGGTCAGGATATGTAAGCGCAATCTACACTATATATGGATATTTCAATAAATCATATACTATACTGCTAAACCAGTATGGAAACGCTACAATAACGGGTGTAGTATATGATGCTTCAACAGGATTACCCGTTGAGGGTGCTACCGTAGAGATACCCGGTATAAACTCTACTGTAACTGGCCCAGACGGAAGATATACATT
>JALVIT010000085.1 GCA_027028545.1 Desulfurococcales archaeon | reverse complement strand
AGCATAAATAGTCAACTAATAGAGATCCCTCTTCTAGGTATAAGTGATAGGAGTGCTGTAATATTGTTCTATACAACCCTCGTATCGGCGGATATGCTTATCCTAATAATACTGATTGGAACACGTGCGTTCCCGGAGAGACTTGTGACTAAGGGGATAATATTATTGATCACATCGATCTATACCTTAAACCTACCATTACTAGCATCATTACTCCTCCTATGGTATAGGGGGAGGAGATAAATATCCAGATGATGTATCGTCAAGATTTATTCCACCCTAATAGGGAATTATTTATCATTAGAGAATGGGGATTGATGGTGCTTCTATGGGTAGGTGTAGGGTCTGTGGACTGGAGGATATGTTAATTTCGGATACTATTGGTGTATGTGTGAATTGTCTACGTAGGTATCCGGAGAAGTCTCTACCTATAGCTCGTAGAGCCCATGATAAATCTAGATTAACGTTTAAACTCCCCCCAGAAACCCCTCGGAATAGTGGTGGTGTTAGGTGTAGTATTTGTGGCCGTGGATGCATATTAAGCGATGGATACGGTTATTGTGGTTTCAGATACGTTGAAAATAATATGTTCCATGTTAAGACCGGTAGATACGACACAGCGATCGGTCTCTACTACTACGACCCCCATCCAACGAATTGTGTAGCATACAGTGTCTGCCCAGCGGTGACTGGTAAGGGTTATCCGAAATACGCTTTAACACCATATGGTGAGAGGGGCTACTATAACATAGCTGTATTCTATGGGGGATGCAATATGGATTGCCTATTCTGCCAGAACTGGGAGTATCGTAGAATGGTTCAGAGGGGTGAGCCTAAGCTAACAATAGATCAACTGGTTGAATCAGTTAATGATAAGACTACATGCGTATGCTATTTCGGGGGAGATCCAGCTCCATGGAGTATACATGCGCTCGAAGCTTCACGGAGGATGATCGAGAAGGCTAAGAAGCTGGGGCTACCAGTGTTTAGGATCTGTTGGGAGACCAATGGATTATGGAACCCCCAATTGCTTAGAAGAGCTGTAGAGTTAAGCCTTGAGAGCGGGGGTATTGTTAAGATCGATTTTAAAGCTTGGAGTCCGGAGGTGTATTATGCGTTAACCGGTGTAGAGCCTAGACACGTAGAGCTTATCCGTAGGAATATAAGATTGGTTGCAGAATACTTCGATAAGAGGCCGGAACCACCATTACTAGTAGTATCGACATTGCTCGTACCCGGCTATATCGATGAATACGAGATAGATAATATGACCAGATACATAGCTGAGATAAACCCCGAGATCCCATACATCTTCCTGGGATTTCATCCAGACTATATGCTCCTAGACCTACCGAGAACAAGTATAAACCATGCACGTAGAGCGGTGGAGATAGCCCGGGGGAATGGGCTTAAGCACGTATATGTTGAGAACCAATGGCTACTAGGGAACGATTATTAACTGGGGAAATACTAGGTAAAACCTAGACCAGTATATAGTTATTATATTCATATCAAGGTGTTTTATGTGAGGGTTAGGATAAGGTTTTTCTCACTATATAGTGATGTTGCAGAGGATCTGGAATTAGATCTCGAAGATAACGTATGCATAGATCACATAGTCGAGGAGATGTATAGGAGATATCCTATGCTCAAAAAGTTATTTGTTGAAGTTGAACCATTAATCCTCGTAAATGGTTCTAGAGTAGATAAGGACTATTGTTTAGAGGGCGGTGGAGAGATAGCCTTTATACCGCCGGCATCGGGTGGTTAGTATGAATATAGAAGTTGGAGTAGTAACCGATAGGGTTGATCTAGGGAAGATCTATAAGGAGATCATGGATTCAACGACTAAGTATGGTGGTGGAGCAATAGTATCATTCATAGGATACGTGAAGGGAGTAGTGGAGGGTAAGAGGGTTTACGAGCTAGAATACACTGTCTATGAACCATACACGACTAAGAAGCTGGAAGAGATCGCTAGGGAGGAATATGAGAAATATAATCTATTAGCGGTTAGAATATATCACCGAGTAGGAAGGCTGAAACCCGGAGAACCAACAATATACATAGTAGTAGCTGGAAGGGGTAGGGATGAAGCCTTCAAAGCAGCACGGGAGATACTTGAGAGGGTTAAGAAGGAGCCTCCAATATTTAAACTAGAGAAAAGGGAGGATGGAGAATACTGGATCATAGGAGACCATAAAAGGGTTAAGCGCCAAGATAGATGAATAATAATACCATGTGTATACATTATAGCATTAAATGTCTATACACTATATTTATAATAATGTCTATACACTATTAATAATAGTGATAACCTTGTCGGTAAAGATTACAGTTCGAGTTCCTAAAGAACTTAAAAAGCGTATGGAAAAATATAGGTACATTAATTGGAGTGAGGTTATTAGAAGGGCAATTGAGGCAAAGATCCGTGAGGAAGAGATCAAGAGAGCTATTGAAATAATGGATGAAATAGCTTCTAAAGCTAAACCTAGTAGAGATACGAGTGAGATAATTAGGGAATTCAGGGATAGTAGGAAATGAAGCCAAAATTAGTGATGGATACCAGTGCTATAGTTAAATGGTTTGTTGAGGAGGATGAACGAAGAGAGATGCTGGTTTTAAGAGATATGCTCGTAAATGGTAATATAGAAGTATATGTTCCATCACTACTATTTATAGAGCTTGCCAATGCTCTTAGATATATCCGTGGGCTTACAAAGGATGATGTGATTAAGGCTGTAAATACATTAAGAATACTTGGTTTAAAGATCGTTTCGAGCATTGAATTATTAGATAAGTCGATAGAGATAGCATTTAGATATAATATGACCATATATGATGCTATATATGTAGCACTCGTCTATAAAATAGAGGCATATAAGCTAGTAACATATGATAAAATGATCCTTAATAATTTTAAAAATATAGCTGTTAAAGCTAGTCAGCTGATTAAAATCATCTAAGACTAAGACATAAATATAATTAAAATTAACCGAGTATTTGCCTAAGCATAATATCTCTGATCTCATGTATATTTATCATGCCATAATCTCCAGGTCTCATCGTTCCCTCGGGATCATATACTATGAACACTCCATCCCAGTCATGCACTGCGTCGTCGGGGCCTTTATCGTTTTCCTCTAGGTATAACTTGTTCCATCCAACCGTTCCGGCAGCCCTCCAGCTTAGATCGTCTAGATAAACCATTAGATCCGGAGGATCACCTTTCACAACCGGGTATAGTTCGCTCGGCATATACACTTTTGTATCCCATGGTTCACCGTTTGGACCCTTAACTTTTCTAAGTTCATCCTTTAACTCACTTATCAGGTCTGGAACCTTCTCTGGCTCTACTATCCCTCTGGGTTCTCTACCCTTAATGTTTATGAATAGTCTTGAATAGTAGCCTCCCCATCCCCAAACCTTTGTATGTTCCCAATCGATCATATCCGGCTTAAGATCCGTTCCAGGTTTTTCGGGCTTCCTTTTAAGCTTTAAATACCCTTTCTCCATTAGCCATTCATTTATCACGAATGCACCCTTCATAGCCTTCGCTCCATGATCAGAAACTATGAATACTAGTGTATCCTTCGGTATCTTTCTAAGCAGTTCCCCCAGCTCCCTATCGATCAATCTATAATAGTCCGGTATTACATCCTCATACTTGTTTCCAGGGATATATTTTGGATGGTTTCTATCCCAGTATTTCCAGAATGCATGGTGTAGCCTATCGGTCCCTATCTCTACAAACCATGCGAAATCCCATTTCTTAGTCGTTAACAAGTATTTCAACACCTTGAAGTGTTGCTCTGTCATCTCCCATAGCTCCTTCCTAACCCTATCGCGATCCTCTATCCGGAACAATACGTCGAAAATGTATGGTCCAAAGCGTTCCTCGATCTCCCTCTTAAGCCATGGAGGCCACGTATACTTCTTGGTGTGATCGGGTGTTATGAAGTCGCTTATAAGATAACCCTTAATAGGCTTCGGAGGATATGATGGTGGAACACCTACAACGATACTCTTAGCACCCATCCTACCAAGTGTAGACCATAATGGTTCCTCCTTGACACGGCTTGAATCAGCAATATACATTTTATCATAGGTTCCCGGCACTCGGTGGCGGAAGCCGTATAGTCCAAGCTCTCCAGGTGTTTTACCAGTAGCCATAACCATCCATGCTGGTATTGTTATTGGTGGATGGCTACTACGCATAATGTATCTCATACCGTTATCTATGAGTTCTCCTAGCACCGGGAGATCGCTTCTTAGCTCATCATATAGTATTCGTGGTGGGGCGCAATCCAATCCTACTACGATAGCCCTCCTCAAAACAATTCATCCTCTAACCATGATATTTTTATATGTGGAATCTCTCTTCAAGCAATCTAATAATACTTTCCACATTCTCATCAACACTATTCTTAACCGTATCAACGACTAGATCGGGGTTTTCAGGGGGTTCGTATGGATCGCTTATCCCTGTGAAATGCTTGATCTCACCACGTAGAGCCTTCTTATACAACCCTTTAGGATCCCTCCTAATACACTCCTCCAACGGGCAGTAGACGTATATTTCGATGAAGGGAGCCTCTTCCTCAATAATATTTCTGATCATCCTCCTAACATCCCTATATGGAGATACGAAGCTACATAACACTATGACCCCATTCCTAGCCAGTAATCGGGCAACCCACGCTATACGGTGTAGATGGATCCTTCTCTCCTCCCTCGTGAAACCGGCGCCAAGACTAATTGTCTTACGAGCCCAGTCTCCATCAATAACCTCGACGCGATAACCCCTTCTCCTAAGGATCTCAGCGACCTTCGTCGCTAGTGTGGTCTTACCACTACCCGGTAAACCTGTAAACCATACGACGAATCCCTTATCTAGACATCTATGCTCCATTAATCTACACCAAATATGTTATGTGTTACCAATTGATATCATAATTTCTAATTATATATCATTTATGGGAAATATTTATTAATTAAATCTAATTAATAATCATTATTAAGAATATCTAAAAAATCATTCGAAGGCGAAATAAATTGTCCGATAAAGCCCGGGGGAAATACACAACAGTATCAATACCAATAACACTATACAATAGGATTAAAAAGCTTATCGAAGGAACAGGGTTTACGAGCGTATCACAATACGTAACATATGTTTTAAGAGAGGTTGTAGCAGCACATGAAGAGGAGAGATATGAGGAGCCATTCACAGAGGAGGATAAGGAGAAGATTATTGAAAAACTTAAGAGGCTAGGATACATCTAATCATCCACTACAAGATCGTTAGAGGGGTATAGAATATGATCCCTAAACCACATGGTGGGAGATTAGTTAATAGAGTTGCTAAGGGTAAACGTAGAGAAGCATTACTTGAGGAGGCTGGTGAGCTTCCAAGCATAGAGATCAGTTATGAAAGGCTAATAGATCTACTCGATATAGCCTATGGAGCCTTCAGCCCCCTTGAAGGATTCCTACTTCAGGAGGATTATCTACATGTATTATATGATATGAGGCTGTCAAACGATCTTCCATGGACGATACCCGTAGTATTAGATGCTGATCCAGATGAGATCGCTGATGTTAAGGAGGGTGATGATATAGCTCTAAAACATAATGATGAAACATATGCTGTGATGAGGGTTGAGGAGATATATGGATGGGATAAGAAGGAGTATGCGAGACAAGTATATAAAACAACCGATCCGGAGCATCCGGGTGTGGCTAAGACTTATAGACGTAAGGAACTCCTAATAGGTGGGGAGATAGACTTTATAGGTGAATTCCGCCACCCACTAGAGAATAGGATCCTATGGCCGATAGAGACTAGGGTATTGTTTAGGGAGAAGAAGTGGAGGACTATAGTAGCCTTCCAGACGAGGAATGTACCACATAGGGGTCATGAATATGTTCAGAAGGCTGCATTAACCTTCACGGATGGATTACTAATACATCCACTCATAGGCTGGAAGAAGCCTGGTGATTACCGTGATGAGGTCATATTTGCAGCCTATGAAGCCCTAGTAAAATACTATTATCCGAAGAACGTAGTAGTGTTAGCTGGATTATTAATGAATATGAACTATGCCGGACCCAGGGAGGCTATACACCACGCGATCGTTCGTAAAAACTTTGGAGCAACACACTTCATAGTTGGGAGGGATCATGCCGGTGTGGGAGACTACTATGGACCGTATGAGGCATGGGAGATATTCGATGAATTCCCGGATCTAGGTATAACGCCATTATTCATACGCGAAGCATTCTACTGTAGGAAATGTGGTGGAATGGTTAATGAGAAGATATGTCCCCATGGTGAAGAGTATAGGGTTAAGATAAGTGGCACAAAGATTAGGAAGATGATACGTGAGGGGAAGATACCGCCGGAATACATGATGCGTCCGGAGGTTGCGAAGGTCATCCTAAGCTTCAATGATCCCTTTGTGCACTAGATCCTATATCTTTACCTCCCGGAGAGGTAACTGTTATTTTCCCTTCTGGCAATCATTTATATATAACGGTGTTATAGGTGTATCCGTAATTGCCCGATGAAGACCTAGTATTCTACACTCTTAAACAAGCCGGAGAGATGGGGGCTAGTTATGCTGAGGCACGGCTTCACAGCCATGATACAAGGCATATACTGATCCGTAATGGAACCGTTATAGGTGTAGAACGCAGCATCAGTAAAGGATTAGGGCTCAGAGTTATAGTTGATGGAGCACTGGGATATGCATCAACAAATAAACTCACCAGGGAATCCCTCCACAACCTAGCTGAGAGAGCTATTAGAATAGCCCGTTCATCCTCAAGGCTTATACGTAAACCAATAGAGTTCAGCGAAGCCCGTCTGGGTAGAGTAGACTATAGGGTTTCACCGGCTAAACCCCTAGATTCGCTAGGGATCGATGAGAAGATTAAACGTTTACAGGATTATTGGAGCATAGTTAATAATAGTGTTCATAAGGCTAAGATCCCGGTATTCTTCCTAATGTATAATGAAGATGTTGAGGAGAAGATCGTTGCTACAAGCGATAGCGGGTACATACACAGCGTTATCCCACGCATAGGATTATTCTATAATATTGTAGTAATGGATCCGGGGAGGGGTAGTATTCAGAGATGGAGACAGCTGGGAGCTAGTGGAGGATTGGAATGGCTGGACAAATTCAGCCTAGAGGAGGAGCTTAGAAGGGAGGTAGGGGTTTATGAGAGAATATTGTATGAAGCAGTATCGCCGCCGAGGGATAGGGTTGACGTGGTCGTGGGGTCGGAGATCGTTGGATTAATAGTGCATGAGAGCTGTGGGCATCCATCGGAGGCTGATAGAATACTTGGTAGGGAGGCTGCACAGGCTGGTAAGAGCTTTATAAAGCCTGGAATGATCGGTGAGAGGATAGGCTCTGAACACGTAACAGTTGTAGATGATCCAACAATACCCGGAGGCTACGGCTACTATCTATATGATGATGAAGCCGTTCCAGCTAGGCCCAAATACCTCTACCATAGGGGTTTGATCAACGAACATCTACATAATAGATGGACTGCCAAGATATATGGTGTAGAGAGCAACGGATCCGCTAGAGCTATGGATTATCGTAGTGAACCGATAATTAGGATGAGCAACACCTATTTCAAGCCAGGTGATCATAGCTTCGAAGAGTTGATCGAGGACATTAGGCATGGAGTATACATCAAGTCTTATATGGAGTGGAATATAGACGATGAGAGATGGAGTCAGAGATACATAGGACTCGAAGCATACCTCATAGAGGGTGGAGAACTGAAGCAGCTGATTAGAAACCCCGTCTTAGAAATCACCACCAAGTCCTTCTATTCAGCAATAGATGCTGTAGGTAAGGATCTAAGATTCTACGCTGGAACATGTGGTAAGGGGGAGCCAGCACAGGGGGTACCAGTATGGCTTGGTGGACCAGATGTTAGGCTTAGAAATATCCGCTTGGGGGTGGCTCCTAAATGAAGGATACCCTACTTGATACAGCTAATAAAATAGTTGGAAAGGCTGTAGAGGCCGGATTCGATGAATCAATGGTCCTTGTAGAGGATAAAAGGGAATCCATGCTAAAGATCGCTAATAGTGAGCCTAGTGTGATACAGTTCTGGGACTCTGTTAAGCTTAAAATATATCTAGCCAAGAATAAAAGGATCATAACCGTAGAGGTCGACGCATCCGATCCATCAATGCTTGATAAGCCATTCGAAGAACTCATAAACTATGCTGGGAGAATAATGGAATCACCATTCTATGCTCCGATACCTGAACCAGTAGAAGTTAAACCATTACCGGAGCTAGTAGACGATAGGATTATCGAGTATATGGGTGATCCAAGTAGTCTCGGAGAATTGGTTATTGAGGCAGCGCATAGGGAGAGGATCGACTATGTAGCGGGAATGATCGATCTATCACATAGGGAGAAAGCACTAGTAACTAGTAGGGATGGAGAATACTATGAAGAGTCAACGGGTATGACGGCATATCTAAGAGCATTTGCCGGGGAGGATGGTAGTGGGCAGTGGAGTGCATGCTCGACAAAACTTAGAAGGGATAAACTCGAGGAGATGGCTGAGACCGCTGCAAAATATGCATTCGATTCTAGGAATAGAGTAGATATAGAGCCGGGGGTATACGATATAGTTTTCTCACCGATGATAATGGGTAACCTGATAGGATATATAGCTAGGATGGCATCAGCCTTTTCAGTATTCATGGGTATGTCGATCTTTATGAAGGCTAAACCCGGCGAGAAGGTTGCGTCCGAAAAACTAACATTAATAGATGACCCACATAATACAGAGCTACCCAACTCGACAAGCTTCGATGATGAAGGGATACCTACAAAGCCTAAAAGGGTTATCGAAACAGGGGTCTTGAAAACACTACTACACAATACTAAGACGGCTTCAAAAATGAATACAGTATCAACGGGTAATGCGGGATGGATCAGTCCACATCCATGGAATCTAGTCATACCCGGGGGAGACTATAGCTTGAAGGAGCTTATCAGCGATGTCAGGAGGGGTTTGCTTATAAATAATAACTGGTATACACGACTACAAAACCATGTTGAAGGAATCTTTTCAACAATAACTAGGGATGCATTATTCCTAATAGAGAATGGTAGGGTAACGAAACCGGTGAAGAAGATAAGGATCGCTGATACCTTTCCCAACCTACTCAAAAACATATCGGCTATAGGTGGGAGAACATATGATATTAGATGGTGGGAGGTTAGATGGCCAACTAGGATACCATACATACTGGCTAGGAATATACATACATCGAAACACATAATATAATAAGTTTTTCCCAGCCGCTTACTAGGGAATAGTTTATCTAGATGCTATACCATTACCATAATCTAAAGCATGGGGTGTACAGGATATGAGCGAGGAGAAGGTTAAGATAGAGATCACACTACCCAAAAAACTATATGAAAAACTAGTTGAGGAGGGCCGTGAAGCGGGATTCGACGATATAAACTCCTTCATAATATACGTATTAGAACAACTAATCGAAACCAGCGGTGGAGAAGAGATTAGTGAGGAGGAGGAAGAGAAGATTAAGGAGAGGCTGAGAGCACTAGGCTACATAGACTAGCGTTCTTGGAGAATATATAGTAGATATAAATTTTACTATTAGTTTCTACTACAGAGCTATGTAAATATTTATCTAAGTCAATACTCAATACCAAATCCTAGTATGGATTGTAAAACTATGTTTAAAGGGTGGTTGATATGTCTAGATATATGTTATATGTATTATTGACAGTTATACTACTGATAGGATCAATAACGCCGGTATCAGCGGCAACCCCTCCGCCTATGAGACGATATGTAGAAAGTAACCATATGGTTCAGAACCTAGCATACAGTCTACAACCTGTTTGGGAGACAAGTGTATCCGGGTTCTATGGAAATAATATTAATGTATTCTTCGACGTCGATGGAGACGGTATAGATGACCTATTAGTTGAGGGAATCATCGGGCTGAATACCACAATAGTAGCTGTATCCGGTAACTCGAGCATAATATCAATACTAACACTGCCAGACACCCAGCCCTATATGGGGACGGTTAATGCTATAGATATTGTTAATGATGCCGATAATGATGGGTATCCGGAGCTAGTATTATACTTCCACTCCATAGACTTCATAGAGAATAAAACATATATCGGATTCCTAACATGGCAGCCCGTAGGCAATAAACTGATAGCAAATGCTACATACGTCTTCAACGATACACAATCAGCTGGAATGCCTCAAACCGGGCTTGTGGTTGAAGGTGATACAGCTTCCACGATCGTGAATACACAAGAAAATACTGGTAATATACCAACATTTAAAGCATACCATCTCTACTATAACGTGTTAACCGGAGAATTGACAGTTGATGTAGAATCCAATATAGTATACGATATATATACAGATGTAACGTTTGGAGACATTGATGATGATGGAGTCGTTGAGCTGACAAAAGACTATATGGTTAAAGCATATACACAGTTCGTGCTATTTCCATCACCGGGGCTATATAGCACGGTTGAGGTATATGATAGTAATGGATTAGTGTTCTCGAAGCAGCTTCCGGCAAACTATATCCCATTCTATATAACCCCTAACAAGATCGGGAATGATATGATCTATGATGCATACTGTATACAGGTGGACATGTTATCTAACACCACCTATGCTAGGGTAGTAGCTCTATCGAGTAGTGGTAGCACAGTGTATGATTTATCGTTGGGTGTAAAGACTATACCGTTAAATGCTGCTCTCAACAGTAGGTATATTCTATTAACATATCTAGATTATGGGAACAACGTGTTTAAGCTAGCTGTAATAGATAATGCTAATGGAGAGGTTGTTGGATCATTCTCGAACTCCATGATATTTACAGCCATGTCCCTTGGAGATGTCGATGGTGATGGAGAATATGAGTTCATATATCATAATGTAACCATGTATAACATACTGAAGATTCCCTCACTAGAAGCTTCTCCGGTATTGAATACTACGAATATAACGTCAATGACTACGGTCATAGCCTATGAGTATGATAATGGTGTAGGCTTAATACCAGCGCTTAAATCATCTTTTGATGGAAGCATTATTGGATTATACAATGTATCAACCACGCCATTCAACGATACAACACCGCCCGAGATAACGATATTCTACCCGATAAATGATACGAGGGTTGGCAGGATTCTATACTTGGGTGCATCAGTAACTGATCCAGAGTCTGGTGTTGCAGAGATAAACATAACACTATTGGATGAAGAGACTGGTGGGGTTAGAAGCATAGACTACAACTATACATTTGGATTTATAACAGCTAGGATAACCTTCAACCATAGCGGATACTATGATATAAACATAACCGCTAAGAACAATGCTGGACTGGTATCATTGGAGTATGTTAGATTCTATGTTGATGCTGAACCACCAATTATAATAGTTGAATACCCATCTAATAATACGGTTATAACACCATATGATCTACCATTAAACATAACGTTCACCGTAGACGATAATAGTGGATCGGCGACATGGTTTGTCATGGTAAACAATAACACGGTATCATACGGATATGGTGTTGGAGAACACACTGTCGCGGTGAATAAAAGCCTCCTAGTTGAGGGCTGGAACAATATAACGATATATGCTCAAGACGAAGTATTCAATCCAGCTGTAGCCTTCATAAGGGTAAAGTATGTTACAGGTATGAATGTGAGTGTATCGATACTCAATGAAGGGGTTCTCGAAGGATATCTTGAGGGGGTTATTAACATACAGTTATTATTCCAGGGAATGCTGTCACCAGGATTGTATTGGTTCGATGTATCTGTTGATGACAGGGTAATATATTCCTCAACACTGAACCTATCCCAGACGTATAATGTAGGACTTAATACATCATTATTCAGTGATGGAGAGCATGTATTGAAGATAGTAATGATCCTACCGGATGGAACGAATATGACGCTATATATGAGGACTATAATGATCGATAACCACGCGCCGACATTAATCTATGAGATGCCCTCAGTGCTAGGCAATATTATAAACTCTAAGACAGCTACCATAGTTAATGGTAAGGTTGCATTGACTATTAGATACAACGTGTCTGATCCTAATCTAGCATGGTTCGCGATAATAGTTGACGGCGAGGTAGAATATAACGCATCGGCATCAGCAGAGACTCTAAGCCTACTAGCATTAACAGGTAGCAGAGGGGATCCAGAGAGCGGTGAGAAGACCATACTACTAGATGAGGGGAGGCACAACATAACCATGGTCGGAGCGGATAAGGCTGGCCATAAAACAGTTGTGGAAAAAGATATCCTAGTAGATATAACACCGCCAGACATAACAGTATTCACAGCAGAGGTTGAGGGACAGACAGTAACAATATACTGGATGACATCAGACAACGTAACAGATGTGGAGA
>JALVIT010000084.1 GCA_027028545.1 Desulfurococcales archaeon | reverse complement strand
TCGTGTAGTAATAGTATGTTACGAATTCTGCAGCTGCAGCGTTTATAAGCATATCTATGAGCTTATCTACATTGATCCCCTCACGGGTTATTATCTCCACATTCTTACGAGCCATACATACCACCAAGTTAGAAGTTATTTCTAATTAGAAATAGATACAGCTACTAGTTAATAAATATTTCTAAAAAACAATAACTGGAAAATATAATAAGCCCCCGAAACATAGATCAAGTGGAGGTGGTGAGGGGTTGATCGAGGAATACATAGAATCCCTAAGGAGGACCGGTATGAAGATAACACCACAAAGACTAGTAATACTGAGGAAACTAATCGAGCTTAGAGATGAACATCCATCACTAAACAAACTATATAGACTGGTTAGAGAGGAGCTGCCGACAATAAGCTTCTCAACACTATACTCAGTCGTTAAGAGGCTTGAATCAATAGGACTGGTAAAACTATTCGACCTGGCCGGTGAGACGAGGATCGAGGTTAACCGTAGACCACATATAAATATCGTAGATATTGAGGGGGGTGTGATCAGAGACTACATGGATGAAGAATTATTGGATAGGATCTCTGAGAGGATAGGTGTGGGATACGATGATATATATCTGGTAAACATATATGTTTATAGAAGGGGTAGAGGCTAGTATTTAGAAGGGGTATGGGTGGATCGTTCTGGATCCACTAATAGCGATTCCAATACTATTATCCATAGCTCCAGCCCTCATAGTAGCAGTATATGTATCAGGTAGGAGGCTGATCTACTGGGTTAACTTCGTCCTAGGCGGTGTAGGCTGGTTTGTAGCATTAATACTTAGATCACCACTACTATACATCATAGGATTCATGGGCTTCGAGACCAGGGTCATACTATCCTCCCTACTAGCCGGAGTATTCGAGGAGACCACTAGGTATTTCATGGTTAGATACAGGTTCCACAATAAGGATCTACTGGGTGAGGTTTTAGCGGTAGGTCTTGGATGGGGGGTTATGGAGGCTCTAATAATATATGTCCTCCAAGCATTAATAGCATCGACCTACTACGGATATACATGGATAGATCTAATGCCGGGGGCTATTGAGAGGAATTGGGCTATAATGTTCCATGTAGCCATGACCCTACTAATAACATATGCTATACTCCGGGGGAGCGTATTCTATGGAATACTATTGACTGGATCACTACATATGCTGACCGGGCTACTAGCGGGGGTTGTATTGGCATATACCAGTGATCCATGGCTTATCGAGGCATTACTCGGCGTAATAGTCGTAGGGATCACACTCCCAATATACTATAAGATCCCAAGGCGTCTTAGAACCGGATCAACGTAGCCACCCTATATCTCCTCGACGAGTCTGAGGGGGTCATCTATCCCTAACATACCGGCTATCCTCCTAATATCCCTCAAAGTATTCTCAACTATATCTTCAACACTATACCCATTCCTCCTATACTCCAGAGCCCTCAGATATGTAGCCAGCCGATCCGCTAGCTTAACTATTTTAGCTTCAACACTCTCACCACACACGTATTCCTCATATAGCTTCTTAATAGTCTCCGATCCTATCCTCTCACGTATATAGTCCCTCTCGATAAACCTCTTCTCCGGCCTACTCTTAACCGTGTACATTGGGACTATGTCTCCTATAAATGCCTCTGCTAGATCATGTATTAGAGCCATTGATACAGCCTTACCCGTATCGATCCCATACCTACCGCCGATCCTCTCACTTATCAATAGGGTTAAGAGGGCTACCATGAATGTATGCTGTGATACGGTCTCACCTATACTAGGCGGTATTCCGCGGAGCATCCAACCAGTTCTAACTAGGCTATTCAAAGAATTGATCAGCTCCATAGTCTTCAACACGTATACACCCCCCTCTCAACTATTTCTTGGAGATTATTTATGGTAATCTTTATAAATGGCTATGGTTATAGTGGTTTACAGGTGTTGACATGTGTCAACGATGAATATGCGGGATAAGATACAACTAGTAAAGAATATACTGAAAAACATATCCGAGGGAGTAGATCTCGAGGAGCTTAAACGTAGATATGGAGACGTATTGAGGAGGATAAGCCCCTTCGAGATAGCATTGATCGAACAACAACTAGTTAGAGAGGGGTTGAAGCCCGAAGACATATTGAAGGTATGCGATCTACACGTAGACCTATTCAGGGAATACCTACAAAGCGTTGAGTTGAAGGGTGTTCCCCCAGGTCATCCCGTGGATCTACTTGTTAGGGAGAATGAAGAGATACTGAAGCTTGTCGATGCATTAAACCTATACGCATCGATGGTTCTAAGGGAGAATAGCTTAGAGGGGAAGGCTGGGAGATACGGATCCGTAGAGATACTATTGGATAAGCTTAAGAAGAGTATAAGGCTACACTACCGTAAAAACCAGATGCTAATCTTCCCATATCTTGAGAGGAGGGGTATAAACGCTGTACCGAGGGTTTTATGGGGTAAGGAGGATGAGATCATAGTTGAGATCAGGAAGATCATGAAGGAGAAACCAGGTAAGCCGGAGGACTATGACCAGTTGGCTAATAGGGTTATAGAGCTCGGTAAGAAGGTTATAGATCTAGCGTTTAGAGAGAACAAGATCCTATACCCAGCCGTATGGGTATTATTCGAACCCGGCGAGTGGAGGGTTATACATGAACTAGCCAGGGAGCTTGGATACATAGTGGAGATCGATACCGAGTGGAAGACAGATCAACCACCAAAGTACCCATATATGGTTGATGGGACAATCCCTAGGGAGAAATATGAGAAGCTTCCGGATGAGATCAAGAAGACCATTGAGAATATTGAGCCGGACAACTACGTGGTCGTTAAGAATGGAGATGTAGAGCTTGAAACGGGATTCCTACAACCCGGGGAGATCATGGAGATATTCCGCTCACTACCCCTAGAAATAACATATGCGGACGAGAACGATCGTGTAAGATTCTTCAGTAAGAGTAAATGGAGCGGTGGATTCCCGAGAACAAAGACAATTATTGGTAGAAGACTTGAATACTGCCATCCACCAAGACTCGAGGGGTATGTGAAGTTTAATGTGAAGCTGTTAAAGGAAGGTAAGTTCCCGTATAGAGAGTTCTGGACACGTATGGGTGATAGGATAATTAGGGTATTGGTTGCAGGTGTTAGGGATAAAGACGGTAAATACCTTGGAACGCTTGAGATCGTTGAAGACTTCACAGACATAATTAGGAATCCGGAGGAGGTTATGAAGAAGATCGTGGTGTTATGATGAAATCACCACTATACCTACTAGATAAATACGTCTACCCAGCACTACGTAGACAACTAGTCCTAAAACTATACTCTAAAGGACTAGGCGTATCAGAGATCTCTAGGAGGCTTAAACTATCAAAATCACTAGTATCAAGATACATACGTGGCGAGAGGGGTAGCCTAGTAGACGTCTCGAAATATAGAGATGTAGTAGAGGAACTAGACAAGATCGCTGAGGGGATAATAAATAATGATATAGATGAATACATGGTCGAGATACAGCTGGTCAAACTAGCACTATACATGATGAAGAAAAGATACCTATGCATATATCACGGAAAAATAGATCCAGAAATAAACCCCTCAAAATGCAACATATGCATAGAAGCCTTCTGATTAAGCTAAGTAAGGTTTTAATCAATAAGCCTAACTATTTACTCACGAAGTCTTTTACCTGATTCTAAAAACTCTTCCGAAATCACTGAAATAATATTCATTATTTTATCATTGAAAGAAATAGAACAGCTACTGTAGTCTCTTAAACACTGTATAATTTTTTCTAGTTCATGCTTTTGTAGGTGTAAGCGGTCACTATTATCTATGATGAATTTTTCGATATCAACCTCGCGTAATAAATTGCGGGGTATTACGATATAATCGTTGCTTACTCTACGAATATTATAGATGTAGACTATGCTGCGAATAAGTAGTGATGTTAATAGCCATGCGGATTTTGAGAGACATTCCTTGTAAACTTTGTCTATATATTTGTCTGGACTACTTATTTCGATTTTGAGTATCTTATTTCTTATATCATATATTTCATTTAATATTTTATCAAGAACCTGTTTATTCTTATTATTAGACTCGATTAAATCATTAATTGCTATATATAACGAAAGCTTCTCTATATCATATAAGTATGAAGTGAGTAAACCGCAAATACCTAATTGTTCAACATAACCACAATATATGAAACTGGTGCTTTTGAGTAAATCAAGAAAGTCCTTTAAACCAATAACAGGATAAACTCCTTCATTCCTTATCTTATTTTCCAATATTTTCCGAAGAGTATCTAATGTTTCCTGCATAGTAGTATAGATCTCACTAGCAACTTCCCTCTTTTTATTTATCCCATCGTTACGCCCAATAAACTTACATAACTTCTCCCAGTTGATATGATAG
>JALVIT010000083.1 GCA_027028545.1 Desulfurococcales archaeon | reverse complement strand
CCTTGAGAGGATATTTAGTAGGGAGCTTGTCCGGCAGGAGTTTAGCGGTGAGAGATATATAGGAATCCCCGATAAGGTTAGGGAGACACTGATCGAGATCGGCAGACCTACTCCATTACTCAGAGCTAGAAGGCTTGAGGAGAAGCTCGGTACACGTGCTAGGATCTATTATAAGTATGAGGGGGTTCTACCAACCGGTAGCCATAAGATCAATACGGCATTGGCTCAAGCATACTATAACAAGATCGAGGGTGTTAAGAGGCTTGTAACCGAGACCGGTGCTGGACAGTGGGGTTCGGCATTATCACTGGCGGGTGCATTATTCGATCTAAGGATTAGGGTGTACATGGTTAGGGTTAGCTATCAGCAAAAACCCTATCGTAGAATACTTATGGAGCTCTACGGTGCTGAGGTCTATCCAAGTCCAAGCAATATAACTGATGTTGGTAAGAGGTTTCTAAGCGAAGACCCCGAGCATCCGGGAACTCTCGGCATAGCTATTGCCGAGGCGATCGAGGACACCGTTAAACATGGGGATACAAGGTATAGTCTTGGATCTGTTTTAAACCATGTATTACTACACCAGACAGTGATCGGTCAGGAAGCGGTGAAGCAGCTCGGGGAGATTAACGAATACCCAGACTATGTAGTTGGATGTGTTGGAGGCGGTAGCAATTTTGCGGGATTATCGTATCCCTTCATAAGGGATCGCTTGAAGGGTTCATCAGATACACGCTTCATAGCTGTAGAGCCTAAGGCCAGTCCCTCAATGACACGTGGGAGGTATATGTATGACTATGGTGATTCAGCGGGGTTAACACCATTGATCAAGATGCATACGTTAGGGCATAAGTATAGGGTTCCGCCAATACATGCTGGAGGGCTTAGATATCACGGTGTAGCGCCAACGCTAAGCATACTTGTTAAACATGGAGTAGTTGAACCAATAGCCTACCACCAGACCGAGGTGTTCGAAGCAGCCCAGCTATTCGCTAGGACTGAAGGTATCGTTCCAGCACCTGAAAGCGCTCACGCCGTCAAAGCAGTAATTGACCTAGCGAAGAAATATAGGGATAAAGAAATAGTCATACTATTCAATATGAGCGGACACGGACTACTAGATCTTAAAGGATACGACGACTACCTACATGGAAGGCTTAAAGACTACGAACCACGAATACTAGACCCTAAACCTATCCTCTAACAACTTAGATGAGAAATATAAGAGTCTAAAAATATTTTAACCAAATAAAAATCTTAGAGGTTATCCTCCGGTGGTCAATATGATCGATGAAGAGGTTAGGAGGAGGATTATGGAGGCTATAAAAACATATAATAGGTTTAGATCACCCGAAGCTAGAGCCGAACTAGTATCTATTGGCGATGACAAGATCACGGTTAGATTTACTGGTTCATTCTGTGAAACATGTGGTATAAGGGATTGGGTTGAAGACCTAGTATACGTCTTAGAGGATCATGGTGTTGAAGCTGAGCTGGCAGCATATATTGAGCCTCCCGGTGATGAGGATTCTAGGATAGGTGTTTTCAGGATAAAAGGGCTGCTTAAGGAGAAGACCGTATCTTCTGAATAGTATAGTTTTATTTGATCCTATTCAACCTCTATACCTAGTAGTAGTGATGCTATCCTACCAATAGTATATGTCAGCGTAGCGGATCCCAGTCCTGCAGCTACTAGTTCCATCATAGTCTTTCTAATGCTTAATCCTCCGGATACAGCTATTATGAATCCTGTCGCTGATAGCATTAATCCGGCTATTATGAAGGATAGTGGTAGGGATAATGGTATTGGTAGTAGGAGGAAGTATGGTATTAGTGGTAGTATAGCCCCTACAATATATGCTGAACCAGTATATATTCCCGCTCTACCGGGGCTTTCTAGGGATTCTTCACGGACATTATACTCTTCCTCACCAATGATCCTGGCTAATAACTCCCTCTTTCTAACCGTTTCCTCAGCTATCTTCTCGGATAATTCATCGCTGAACCCCTTACGCTTCATATACTGCCTAACCCTATCGATGAAGATCTCTGGGACGTGTCTAGAGGCCAGTAGTATTCTAGAGAATATCCCTAGTCTAACCTCCCTCTGTGCATGCACACTAACATAGGCTCCAACACCCATTGACAGCGATCCAGCTATGCCAACTATCAACCCGCCAACGGCTACATTGAATGGATTACCATATGCACCTGCTAACCCGGCCGAGACCGATAGGATCTCTACCAATCCATCGTTCATTCCTAGAACCATGTCTCTAATATGATCTATGAATTCCCTAAACCTAGACTCCTCACCGATAAACTCCTCCTCATGCATTAATTCATCTTCTAGGATCTTTCTAAGCTCCTCCTTCTCACCATTACTCAGCTCCGGGCTCTCGAGTAGCTGGATATATGTCTTTATAGCCTTCTCCTCACCGGACTCCAATAGTTTGAGGGTGAACCCTAAACCAATGATCCTAAATAGGATTGTGTATAGCGTAATCCTCATCTTATTCGGCTTAATATTTGAGGGTTCAACACCCCTCTTCTTTAGGAATCTTGACCAATAGGCTGCATGTCTACCCTCCATCTCAGCGATCATTCTAAGCTTCTCACCCAGGCTTGAACCCCTATATCTATCGGCCAGCCTACCATATATGATCGCTGACTCCAATTCATCCCTCAAAGACTCCATAGCGATCCTTACCACATCCATACCCTTCAAACCCTCCTAGAATGGACCCTATACTATTATAGTATCGCTTATACTATAATTATCTCTGCCAGGTAAAAATACTGCCCTAGAGGATGCGTGTTGGAGAGGGCTATACTCATTATAATTGTGTTGTTAATGACTACCCTTATAGCTGTATCGATCGCTTCAATAATCATAATATCGGGCAAATCGGGTAATAGGCTGGGAGGGGTGTCTAGTAGGTGTATAGTGGTTAGAAGCTGCAACTGCCTATCCAATATCTCAGCATATACCATCCTAATAGATGCTAATGACGAGATCGTTAACAGAATATACTGGATAACATACAGTATAAACACCACCGGGAACATTTCAAGGGATACAGCACTCATGGCTTTATCTGATATAGCGGTATTCTCAAAAATCTCCGGCAGGATCGCGTCAGAGCTAAACCTAAGTAGTGGAGTGGAAGCATACCTAGAACTAGAACAGATATCTAAGCAATACTACAAAGAAATAATACAGAACAAGACGGAAGCCATGAATAAACTAATCAAAAGCAACCAAACACTAACAACAATCGAAAACAAGCTTCATAAAATAACAAAACTACTTGGTAAATATCTAGAGACCAGAGATCCAAAATATTTAAAAGAAGTAGATGTGATTTATCAGGAAATTAAGGAACAAACATTAAAACTAGTAAAATAGGATATAACATGGCAAAACAGATAGAGTAAAGGACGAAACAATAAATTAGGCTACGCACAAATTATTTAATTATTATCTCACACTACTCATTCTCCACTATGAAGTCTTCCCAATAACCATTTATCAATACTTATAAAGCATATAAAAATACATGATAAAATTGAGGGCCCGTAGCCTAGCCTGGATAGGGTGCCGGCCTCCGGAGCCGGTGGTCCCGGGTTCAAATCCCGGCGGGCCCGCCACTAAGTTTTTAGTATGCTGGTAAACATTAATCCATGCATACTTTATAGTAGATGATATAGAGATATAAGATGTAGGAATGTTGATAAGGTTCTGTATTTAATACTATGTAAGATAGAGAGGTGCTAGTGTTGTCTGAGGTAGTTGTTAAGGTGCCTAAGGGTGTTGATGTTAAGAAGGTTAAGCGTAGAATTGAGGCTATTCTTGACTTTGTGATTAGCGACGAGTTTGACAAATTCATAGAGTACCTGGAGGAATATGCTCTCCTACGTCTTCAGGAGGAAAGCCTTCGGGAATTTCTAGAGGGATTCTAGCAGAGCGATGCGGGAGGCTAAGGCGATGAAGCTAGGCTCCCAAAGAGCGGGGACAGGAGCAAGGAAAGGGATGATGAGGGCGAGTCACGGAAAGTAATTAAAAATATTTAGAAATGACAATGAAGCCCAAACCCTTTCCCTGCCGTCTCTAATAAGTTCTTATACTTGTGGACATAGGTTGCTTTTTTGATAATGAATTATGATCATTCTCAGATAAACAGTAATAGATTCGGTCAATGAATAAACCAGCTGAGTTGGAAACTACTGAGAAGCCGGATATAGAGGTTGAAATGTATTAAAGTTCTCCTACTTACCCTTTTCATTCCTCTTAGGAACGTAAGCTAGCGCTATGGGGGAAGATATACCCATAATCAAGGAAGCATAGACTGAGAAGAAGGTTTCCTCTCATAATGCACAAAACACTAAGTATCAATGGCAATACTCTAATAATTGATAATACATACATCTTTTTTAGCATACTAACTCACTCCACCACATCCATCTCCCATATTCTATAATGAAACAAATAGTTACGAAAAGCGTATGAAGCTGACTCTGGGAACATAGAATAAGGCAGGGTTTGTGGGAGATATTATAAAATGGTTTAACCATATTGATATCAGAGGGGATTAATGTATGGGTAAAAAAATATTGGAGTTTAGTGTTGTTATCTTGGAGGATGAGAGTGGGGGCTACATCGCAGTTGTACCAGAGCTTCCGGGCTGTCATACACAGGGAGACAGCTTGGATGAAGTAATTAAGAATGCTAGAGAAGCTATAGAGCTTTATCTTGAGACTCTTTCCGAGGAGGAGAAGAAGGAGTTATTGAGACGTAGAGTTGTCGGTCTCCAGAGAGTGAAGACAGTTGCCTAGAATAACACCCATAGATCCTTACAAACTCATCAAATTACTTAGTAAGTTGGGATTTAAGCCTGTACGTCAGCGGGGTTCGCATGTAGTACTAATGAATAAGCAAGGTGCTAGAATAGTAGTACCAGTACATCCAGGAAAGAAGATTAAACCTGGGCTCATAAGAATAATACTAACCGAGGCGGGCCTTACTAGGGAGAGGTACTTCAAACTCCTAGAAGAGGATTGCTGAACTTTCTGTTTTCATACGCTATAGTCTTCGTTTTTAGAAACTATGTTAACGTAAATAAAGATCTCCTAAGAAGATGGGGACTAAGCCAACTGTCCCATATACTAGAAAATAAGTATAAAATCTATACTTATCTGTCCCAATTTATAACAATTAGTGGGGCATTTCTTTATAAGTGCTGGCCTTCGGAGCCGGTGGTCCCGGGTTCCTAATTCCGGCGGGCCCGCTATATGTAGCATCTTCATCTTCATGCTGTTAGTTTATATGTTGATATGGTTTTAGAGTTCTCTCTTCACAGAGCGGGCTAGGTGTTCAAGGGTAGAATTGTGTTACAATAGTGCTGACTTGCAAAAATTACCACCCTAAAGGGTATTAGTTCTCTTTTACATACCTTTAAATTAGGTGGCTGGGGTTTGAGTAAGGTTATCGAGGCAGTTTATGAGAGGGGTGTACTGCGCCCATTGAGGATACTTGATTTGCCTGAAGGTGTTTGGGTGAGGGTGAGGATTGAAGGAGTCTACGGGCTTTTAAGGGAGTGGAGAGTTGATGCTCAGAAGCTTAAGGATGATTTGAGAAGCATGCATGGTTGAGCCGTCTTGGCACACTACTATGCCGATACCTACGCTCTAGTGGAGATCCTTAAGGGTAATCCAGCCTATGGCGATATGCCGGCGATATGCCGGGGAGGAGCTCATTACCAGTGAATTTAATATGCTAGAGCTCGCCTACGCGTTAACGAGAGACTATGGTGAAGAGAAGGCTGTTGAGATATTGAGAATTGTGAGAGCCTTTATAGCCATAGTTCAGCTAAGGGACGAGGACTACGCTAGAGCCTCTACACTACGCTTTGAGTTGAGGAGCAGGGTAGAAACCTCTCCCTCATAGACGTCCTAGGCTACGTGCTCGCGAAGCGCCTCAATATACGATTCCTTAGGGGAGACCGTGAATTCAAAGATCTGGACGAAGTAGAATACGTTAGATAAAGTAGTGGAAAACCTTAGCTGGAAATAAAAGGACAAGAAAACCATTAAGGCTTATTGCAAGGTCTTGACCGCCCGTATTATTTCTTAACTGCACATCAGTCTACTTCTCAAGCCTTCCTTATTATCTTATTATTTCTTTTCTTAGTAGGCTTCTTAGAGTCTCTAAGTCTTTCTTCAAACTCTTCTTCATTAATATGCTTTGTATTTTCACTGAAAATACATTAATATATCTATTGGTTCCAGCACTTAGATTCTTGATCGTATAGGATAATATAAAAAATAACATAGACTTATTGATTTTAAAACTCTGGCTTGAATATATTAGTATCCTGGTGGCGAGGCAAGCATTGGAGGAAAATAATGATAAAGTTGTTCTTAATCGCTCACATAAGAACCTAACTATATGGAATTTGGTTTGTGAACAGCTTAAAGCGTCGAAATCGTTTCATATATTGATGATCGTATTTTTGGTCCTTTTTCTTTCGTCGTTATTCTATGCCATTCCAACCTATGTGATAGAAATAATGGGCGGATTCATTATTACTTTGTTTATGTTAGCTTTAGCTACGGGGATACATGAGCATCTTCATTTAAGGACTGCGGAGAAATTAAAGCTGAGAATAGCCAGTATAAGTGTGAATAGGATAGGAAATATTAACTATACCATATACTCCTCTTGTCCGGATAAAGCCATTGTAGCGGAGGCTCCATATGTTTCTGTGGAACAATACATCTTCTTAATGGTCTGGATTATAATCTATATATTTTTCATCTATACATGTTCAAACGTGATAGTGAGAATTATTTATATGCTTCTACTCTCAATACCAGTTATCCTCCTCATATCCTCCCTCAATACCCTAAGATTTATTATCTCAAAAAATACAAGATCAGTATCCTACAAGATAGCTTGGCTCATAGGAAGTAAGGATGATTTAGAAGAGATGAAAGAATGTATGAAATAGATAAAAAACATTATTAAAGTTTTGTTCTTCTTAAATACCCTCTAAGAAATAGGTCTATGTTTAGAAATATATAAAGATGAAAGGTGATGTATTAAGAAGATTTATAGCGTTTTTGAAGTTATCTGATAATGTAGATCGTAAGGAGAGTGGTATAGCGATTAGTATTAGGTGGAATATCTACTTTGTTCTCAACCAGTATATGTGAGTTCTTGGAAAGATTAGCTTAGAGAGAAGTATTCCGATTAGAGTATAAGTTAAATGGACTTAGATTTTTTGTCATATCTTCTATACCATCTATACACAGCCCCTCTCTTTATATAGCGATGCATATCAAACGCGGATCTCTCTAATAGCTCATGTATGGGTTTCTCGATAGGGGAACCTATCACTCGGTAGCCATTATCTGTTTCATCGTAAAGGTTTCCATCTTGGTCCATCATGATATACGTATTAGTCATATCTATGCTTGTCTCATATATGGGATTTAGATCGCGATGATGATCGATGAAGTATATGAATTCCTCATGGGTTGGGACCAGATACGATGCGGCAGTGTTTATGCCTGGCACTATTTTTAGCTGGAATACCTTCCAGCGATCCGGCGTTATTTTTTCCAGGACGGGATGCATATCCTCCATATAGTTCAGCTTTGTTACGATAGTATTTATCTTGACCCCTATGTGGGGAGCAATTTTCCTGATCTTAGATGCTGCTTTGATAACCCTCCTCACATGATCCCCATAGCCTCTGCCAAGGATCTTTTCAATCTCCTCTCTCCCACTGTCAAGGCTCATGCCTATCCAGTCAATATGTCTACCATATTTCTCTAGAAACCTTGTTCCCATCTCCTCAGCTAGACGATAACCATTCGTGACGATCGAGGTTGCCATACCCAGCCTACTAGCAATTAAGACGAGTTCTCCAAGGGTTTGGCATAGGAAGGGTTCGCCCCCGGTAAAATTAATCCTCGAAATACCGTTGCTAGCAAGATTCTCTAAGAGAAGACTGGAACGCTTGATATCGTTGCAGAGGGGTTTTCCCGGTAAACGGTGTGCAAAACAAAAAACACATTTATAGTTACATGCAGAGATCATATGCCAATTAACCGCGAGCGGTATCCTCCTAACCGCCTTCCATGTCATGGGGGATTTATGCTTACCCATATTACCTACCTAGTATTATATTGTGCTATCTAATACTTATAGCGGTGATCTATCTAGTAGGTAAGTAGGATTTCTGGAGAAATCTTACCATTTGGAAAGCTACTACTTATTACTACCGATAAGTATCTCTATTAATGACTGCATGGAGGTGTGAGAGTCTGAGGGATGGGGGAGAAGAGCACAAGGATATAAGTATCTTCAGCTATATGGGTCTTCCGAAGAACTGCCTTAGGAGAGCTGCGAGGAGTATCCATGTATTAGAGATCTTATGGCTTTATGGTCCGCTCACCTTTACCGATATACGCCGGGTTCTTCACAGTCTCTATGATGAAAAGGTTAACGATAAAGTGCTTAATCAAATACTCAATTCCCTACGTTCAAACAGTCTTATAAGCGATGTTGTAGCTGTGATCGCCGGTAGTAAGAAGAAATTCTATGTGATCACTAGCCGTGGTGCACGTGGTGTAATAACACTTAGACTAGCTGACTATATGGATAAGGAGTATCTACGCCAGGTAATAAGCGATGATAAGGAGTACTACGATTATGTGAAAGCCCTTGCATATACATATTATATGTCGTCTAAGAAGATACGCACAGTAGGAGAGATAGGGAGGATTGTGCTAGATAATATGGAGGCGCTTAAGAAAATCGCCGAAATAACGGCGAACTGTCTAGGTGAAGAATATATAAATAAGGCGATAATCTGCTTAAAACAAGAGCTAGGAAAGAAGGGAGAAAATGAAGCCGGGGATGAAAAGAAAAAATATCAGAAAATTCTCACCAAGTTCGCCAAGCTTCTAAGAGAGCGACGATCACTTTGTGGAACAGGTATAGATAGTATGATTATACACGTGACTAAGAGTAGGGGGAGGGTAGAGATATATAGTGGCTACTACTATAGGTGGAACCCGATCTACGCTGTAGCATCCCTCTTTACAACTAAGAAACTGGATTATGAGCGCTGTAATTATCTATTCTATATTAAAGGTGACGCCTATCATATAGGGCTTACACTTAAGCTTCTAACAGCCCTTCACAGCTATATGACGTCGTATAAGGTCTTCAGAGAGGAGATTCTAGATGAATACTACGCCGAATATGGGGGTTCAGCAGATGTCATTAATCCATACAGCGACTATAATATAGGATATAACATAAAGCCCCGGAACACCGTTATCCTCGTAGAGGGGAATCATATTGAAGGTAAAAGACTTAGACTCGATCTATCAGAGCTCAGCTATATACTCGGCGAAAACATACTTGTTGCCGCTAAAGGGCTGGTAGAGCTTGACATAAAGCTGTATGCTAGAAATATAACGGTGATACAAGAGGTGCCAAAGAACATCTCTCTACACGAAGCCCCACTCCTCAATCTATCTCTGGGGTCAGAAGCTACCCGAGTAGATATATACTTAGTCTATAGAAATAACGTTGATACGGGTTCAGCAATACCGAGGCTATCCCTTGAGAACATAGTTTATTCATCAATAGATAAGCCACTACTTATAACGTGGCGGGGAAAAGATTTCCATCAGATCCACACCATGCCGGAACCCCCCGGATGTAGCGATAAGGAATACCTTGTAGGTGAAATTATCGATACTCTTAAGAAAACACCATATGAAGCCTTTGACAGGATAAAGAAGCTTGCGGAGGAATACCTAGTAAGACAAGCTAGTCAAAGTAAAGATTACATCATAAAAACAAGTATAAATAATACTGACCTCATACCTCTCTGCACTGTAAAAGAGCATGTAATAACTAGGTATCTAGATGAACACAATGGAAAAGAAATATTTGCAGAGGGCCCGCTAATCAGGATAACCCGTGGTGAAACGGCTTCTAGAAAACATGATAAGATCGTGATCCATGTATTAATACCTAAGAACAACTCCTAAGAGGTTACAGATTATGCGTAGAGATAGATTTAACGAGAAAACCCTCAAAGCATTGAACATGATAATTAATAATTTAATATGCACATCTAAGCAGGATCATGGCTCTCTATATGGTATTATAGAGGAGATCCTAGGCAAATCCGGTGTCGTTGCAGATGATGTTATTAGAGCTCTGGTCGAACTTATAGATCTTCTACAACTCCAATATCAGCCTTTTAATAAAACAATAGATTATCATAGCTTCGAGTACTTAAAACAACCTAAATATCTATTAATAGCCATAGACGAGTATGAGAAGAATCTTGGACTCATAGAGCTTAGTGGAGCACAGCATGGAGAGCGTTCAAAGCTGGTTGTTTATGATGGAGAGGTTGTTTGGGACAAGATAGTGGCTTCTGAGGAGCTTAGTGGGCTTGGCGTAAGTATATCCTCACCCCAAATAGTTTATGGTAGACTAGCCTCACCGCTTGTTTCACTGATTATTAGTGGGAGAACTATTGCCTGGCTAAGAAACATAGCTTTACTATATATAGAACTAGGTAATCTAATATTAGCGAATATAAATAGTTTAGAAGCATCAATGGCATTAATCGAATCTATCGTTATGCCAAATGCTGTAATAAGTATTAAGCCTAGTCATATTGAAAAGGATGTATTGAGGAAAATAATCGCTAATGCTATACCTTCCCGATATATGGGTTGGGTTATGGGAAACGAGACAGTGTTTGATACGTTTTTAGAGGTATATGAGACATATAATAAATATATTGAGATCGCTAATAAGGCAACTGGTCTAATATCTTCTTTCTATAGGAATCTAAGGTTTGGCTGGCTGGAACTATCAGCAACATATATAGGTAAAGCAAGTATAACAGTGCCAAAAAATGCCCTTATAAATATGTTATGGAGATGCCGCCCTGGTCAAAGTATAATGATAGGTAGTGAAGAGATAAGATGTGGCCCGAACCCCTCCTTAGCGGAGAAACTATTAAGGTTCCCTCAGGGAGAACCCGCTGATTCCGTTGTTTTTATAAAAATAGAGTTTGCCGATGGTGATGAAATAGTTATAGATAGGAGGTAGAAATTCTGAAACCCAGTAATATTTCATATCTTCCTAAACTATCCATATTATTTTTGGATCATTTACATTCTGAACGTCCACCGTAGTCGATAAGTATTGTATTATTAGTATCTTACATCTTCTCATACAAACCTACATCCGATCTTCTTAAGAAGACTATTTTAAAGCCTAATGCTACGTAATCTCTAGAGCTTGATATATTTCAGCATAACCTCTTTACTCAATGTATAAACCTTTAATATTGTCGAAAAAGAGTATGGAATAAAAACAATCTAAAGCTTCCACCATGATCCATATTTAGGCTATAGTGAATCCAGCTATCCGTAGTGCATTCCTTAGAGGCGTTCCCGGAGGGGCTGGTATATGTCTTATACCTGTAGCTGTGAGAGCCCCCATAGCGTTGGGGCCTGGTTGGCCACCTATAACTATACTAGCACCTATGCTTGTCAGGAGGCTAACCATTGCGGGCCCTGCACCACCACCTCCATAAGCTACTGGGTTTGGCATAATAGTCAGATCGGCCACATTGTTTCCAGCAATATCAACGATAGCTATGTAGGGAGCGCGGGCAAATACTGGGCTAACAGGGCTATCCATACCCATATCCGCATCAACAAGTACGGCTACACGAATAGCACCCGGTGGGGGTGGCGGAACATTAAGCTGTGACGGGGTAGAACCCCATGGTCCAGCACCTCTACCACCTCTATAGCCACGGCCATATCCTCTACCACCACCGTATCCTCCGCCACGGCCCCCCCTCCAGCCGCGGCGTCCCCAACCACTATATCCGGACATGTACATGAATAGATTACCTATACCTGATCTATACATATACGCTTCACCTCCCTTTACGTAGTGTTTCTAGGGCTATACGAAGTGCTTCTTCTATGCTTACGCCGGGCTTAACCCTAACTGGAACCACTCCATGTTTTTCGAAGAACTCCACACCTCCGGGACCATAGAAGGTTGAAACGACTGCATCTACCCCTCCTAGAAGACTTAGTAGCCTCCCCCTCTTCCCCTCTTCACCGTGCATATGCTTACTATGCAATCCCTCAGGGTTCTCGATCCTTCTCTCAAAGATAATATCTGAATTATCTACTCGGTAAATATGGTAGTAAGTAGCATCACCGAAATGTCCAATCTTCACCTTTACACCGTCATCAGTTGCAATAGCTATGCGGAACAAGCTATTCGCCCCGGCAATATTGTGCATATACACATAATTACTATATGTATTTATTAAGCTTTATCATAGATCCATATTTTCAAGCCAATAACTTATATTATCCTCTAGCTCTAATGATCTGATCCGGCAAACATATTATTTATTACCAATAGTTCCAGTCTTAAAGCCTCTCATCCTTAAGTAAAGCTTTGGCTTCTAGACAATAACCTCTATATAATGTTTATAGTCATCATTGACAGCTCCCTCCACCCTTATCGTGGACTACCCCTTCCTATTAAATAGTATTCATAAGATGGCAAAATCCTTTCTCCATATAGCTTCCCAATGATCTCCTTTGTTTAACCTATATAGA
>JALVIT010000082.1 GCA_027028545.1 Desulfurococcales archaeon | reverse complement strand
TTGTCGACCTACATAAATACTATGTGTTGAAGGGTGAAACTGTTAAAGCATTGCAGGGTATAAACCTTGAGGTTTATCGTGGAGAATACTTGTCAATACTGGGTCCCTCAGGCTCCGGTAAGACCACGTTGTTTAACATGATCGGTGGACTTGATAAACCGACTAAGGGGACAGTATATATTGAGGGTATAAACATCTATAAACTACCCCCGGCTAGACTGGCATATTTTAGGAATCGTAAACTAGGCTATGTGTTCCAGACATATAATCTAATACCATACCTCACAGCAATAGACAATGTAGCATTACCAATGGTCTTCGCCGGAGTACCCCGTAGGGATAGGGTTGAGAAGGCTAAAAAACTACTTGAGAGTGTGGGGCTCGGTAATAGACTCTACCATAGACCCTTCGAGCTCAGCGGTGGTCAGCAGCAACGTGTAGCTATTGCTAGGGCTCTAGCCAATGACCCATCAATAATATTGGCCGATGAGCCGACCGCGAATCTAGACCTTGTAACTGGTAAGCAGGTTATCAATTTGTTGAAGGAGATTAGTCTTAGTAGGAATGTAACGGTTATAACGAATACACATGATCTAAAGATGATCGATGTTAGCGATCGCGTAGTATATATACGTGATGGAAGGATCGAAAGGGTTGAGGAGAGGCAGGTTGTTGAGATTAGGGATTTAATCCTCGATATACCTCCCTAACAACTCCTAGGAGTAGTCTACGGCCGGATAAGTATAGGTTCTTCAATAACTTCTTAAATCTAAAACCATATATTAGGGTTGATCTACCAACCAATACCACGCTATTCTCAGATGACTCCACATGCCTACTCCTAAACCCCTTCTCAACAACTATGTATTCATAGCCGGAGCCATATAGGTGTTCCAGATCCCCTTTACCATATAGTTTATCGACTATATTGTATAGTATACCGCTTCCCCCGATCAATATCTTCCTCCTAAGCCCGAGAAATCCTCTTCTAACTATGAGTTCAACCCTCCCAATATCTCCCAGTTTAATAGGGGATTCATGCACAAGGATTACGATTAGATAATGCTCACCGGTGTATCGTGTAGTTGATTTACCCACGAAGAAATATTTTAATGGATCATCCCTAAACTCTACAGTTACAGCACCACCAGATGCATTAACTATCCTACCACTAGACCCTACTGCTTCTTCAACAGCTCTCCTTAATCCTGCTGTTAATCGATCACTCATATCTATCTTCTCCTAACTAATACATATTCTAAGAATCCAAGAGCTGCTAGTATCAGTATTATTACCCCAATTATATCCCATGGAACTCCCCCACCTCTATTAGAACCACTTGTTTTTCCGGATGAAACTATTATCTGTCCCTCAAACACGTTGTTATCATTATTGGGATCGTATAGGGATTGCACAACCACTTTATAAGTATGAGTTCCGGGTTCTAGATTTATAGTGAAGGATTCTGTATAGCTTGTCTCACCCCTAGGTATGATATCAGATAGTTCACTGACTTTTTCATCATCAACATATAATGTGATCTTCACGGGTACATTGTATTCCACCGGCATCTCCGAATCTATGAGAACCGAGATGTAGTAGGGTCCGGGCATCGTGGGGGCCATACCAGCTGGCACACCGGTTTGATCGGTTGCGGATGCCGATACCTCTAGATCAACTGGTCTGAGGACTTCTAAGCTGAGTTTTTCATTGTGGAAGTATAGGGTTCTCTCGGCACCATTATCGAAGAATATGCTTGAAACTATCGTTCCGGGATTATACATTCTGATCTGAACACTGACCTTTCCAGGTCTTAACGGTTTAAATACTATGCTTAGGGTTGTTTCAGCACCAGGATCTATCCCTAGGGTCTTCTTGGTCGAGTTTAGACCTGGTATGCTAACTATTATTGTTGTGTCCTTCATAACGTAGTTGTTCTCATTAGTGATTGTGACTAATAGCTTGTTGGAGACCTTAGCAACCGTTTTATCCGGTTCGGTCTTAACATTGACTTTATAGTTTAATAGGCTTAGTGAGTCGTTGTCGAACTGTTTGAGCCATGACTCTATATATCCCTCTGAGAAGAACTCCCACCAGAAGTAGTCGCTATCTATAGCATGTATAAGATCTATGACCGACTTATTGAAGTCTGGATTACTATTAATCATACCTTTAAACTTTGAGTAGGAGTCTATCCCCAAGTAATACGTTATAGCTCTATACTTAGCCATCCTCTCATCTACTAGCTTCCATGCATGCCCCTGAACATCACCGCCCTGTGTTGTCCATTTCCACCATCCACCCAGCCAGCTTGTCCACGTGATCGTGTCCAGAACCCTCTGTGGTGGATGATACTGTACAGCATCCTTGAATGTTCCGGATAGCATTATACCCTCAACCGTTAACTTATCTATATAGGCATATATCCTATCTAGGAATAATGCACCGTTAGCCGCTGAGGGTGCGAATAATATCCAGTTCTCACCATCTGCAGCTATAACCTCTAATGGCGGATACTGGTAGTTTTTGAAGCTGTGTTTATCATATATGTGGTAATAGAGTGCTCTAGCATCACGATCAGCCTGCCTCGGATTATCCCAGTCGTTATTCGTGAATCCTATATAGCCGTCGCTAACCTCCTGATCCCTGAAGAATACTATCAGCTCCCTACCCCTACTATCCTTAACTATATATGGCTCGAATATTGTCCCTTTATCACCTTTCGACCCCGGAAAGTGGTGGGTTCCATCAAGTACCGTGTATTTAATACCTTCATCGATATAGATCGGCCTTAATGCATCGCTCCAAGCCATCTCGGGAGTCCACATAGCATCCGTCGATGTTATAAGCTTAGTGGTCCACTCCTTACCGAGTTCTAGATCGTATTGTAGTAGCTTATCCACCTTATACCTCTCGATAACATATCCCTGGATCGTATGTGCGAATACACTTGTCATAACATAGACCCTATCCTGCTGGTGGAGCTTTCTCAGATCGCTGAAGAACTCCATGATCTTCTGAGCCTCCGGATCGCCTGGTTTAACCATTCTAGACCTACCGATCGTTGGATCGTATAGTGGAAATCCATGTTTAGCAGCATAGTATAGCTGATAGATCAGGCTCGGACTATAGTGTAGATTAGCCTTAACATGCGGATACTTCTCAACCAGGTATAAGTGTAGATAGTATGTACCCATATCTGGATGGTTTATATCCGTTATCCTATAGTATACTAACCCATCATTGAAGAAATGCCCTATATGCCACATTGAGAAAAATTTACCATTAGGACCATAGTTTGGAGCCTGATGATTATGCCATACGAATAGGATCATCGGTGCTTTACCGGATGGCGGTCCATGAACAACCTTAAACTCGACGGTATCATCAGCGATCTTCTGACCGTTAGACCATAGTTCCATCCTGACATGGTAGAATCCATCATTAACCTCCGGTAGAGTTACCGGATCAGAGTTTATAATGAACATGGGGGATTGATCTACGGGTGGAACTGTAACCGTTTTCTCCGGGATGCTGGGTGCATTTGGTAGGTCTGTGAAGTAGAATTTAGCTGTTACCGTAAATGATTGATGGGATGATGGGAATAGGAAGGCCTGAACTATGATCTTATCTCCGGGCTTGTATATTGGTGAATCCGTAGATACAAATGCATAGACTGATGGAGGAGCGCTCCATACAAGGCTATATGATGAAATCGATACTACGATTATTGCTAGTATAGATATTATTAGTAATGTTCTAATCTTACTGGTAAATATCATCTATTGATCCCTCACACGTATTATTAGCCGGATTTATCAAGTTCAAAATATAATATTTCAGAGAATATTTAAATCAAGCGTTCATTATATTAGAGGGTATGGCAATTTGTATATGGATGATATATTTAAATAGATGTTTAAATACTAGTATTCATCATCAAGGTATTTAACCAGTCTGTACTCTATATCTTCAACCCTATAACCATAATCCAGTATCCTCCTTATCATAGCAGTCTTAGTAGCATCTATGGGTATTGTTATCTTCTCAGTATCATTCTTCAAAGCCTCCATTCCCAGAGCTGATAGTAGTATCGATAACGCTTCTAGGGGTTTATGATAGGATACCGCTAAGTAGTCTATGAATATATGTTTATCCGGTGAATACTCGGCTATCCCCCTAAGCCTCCCATCCCTATAGATCTTAAGCATATACTCCTCCCTATAATGTTTAGCATAAATCAGTTTATCAACGGGCTCTGTCAGAGAGCTCCACCAAGCTGTTGAGAGGAGCCTCTTCTTAAGACCAGATCTGGATCCGGCATCTGTTATAACTACTCTATAACCCATATCATTAGGGTCGAGATGTTTGAGCTTTGATGGTTTAGCTGATAGTAGGAGTACTAGTCCATTAACCATATAGCCCTTCTTGAGATAGAATCCTAGGGCTGAATGATTATCCTTCTTAACACTCAACATAACCCTTTCAACGCCGCTACCAGCTAATAACTTCTCCATACCCTTCAATAGTTT
>JALVIT010000081.1 GCA_027028545.1 Desulfurococcales archaeon | reverse complement strand
GAATATGTTATCGGAGGTGTTGAAACATATACATTAACACTATCCTCAGGACCAATAACCATTACAACGGTTAGAATGCCTACTCCCGGATACATATCGATCGATTTATCATCGTATATGTCCGGTATAATTATAAGGTTTGATATTATAGATGAATCATCGAATATCGTAGTATACTCTATAATACTAACGCCTGGAGAACATGAAACCATACCGATATATAGTCCTGGAACCTATAGGATCAATGCCATAGCTCTACATGGATCCGAGTATTCCCTAGCTAATGTTAAGATCGAGGTAGGATATTTGAGGGAGAAGTCATCCATAATAATCGCTAGATGGTTCCAACTATTAGGTCTCACCTTCGTAATACTGGGTTTCACAATATTCATGCTGGCATATAAGATCGCTTATAAATCGGCTGAAGCAATATATAATATACCACCAAGCAAACTCATGGAGGAGATAGCTAATCAGAGCTATCTAAGACTACTAGCATCTAGTAGGATCGAGGAGGAGTATGGAGAGGAATAGTATAGGTTATAAATAGTATTGGGCCTCATATAGGGATTGAACTATCTCCTCTATATCGGGCTTCTTCGGAAGCTTTACAATAGCTAGATTTGGGTGACCAGCTATATCACTCGCCAACCCCTTACCCATGAAGTATTTCGCAACCCTATACGCTCTCCCACCGGGTGCTTTTATGATCAGCAACGTATACTCCTTATTAGTATCTACGAGGACTGCTACGGGAGACCTTAATATACCAGCTATTTTCGACGCCAGTGCTGTCCCACCCCTATGCTTCCATCTACTACGAGCGTCTATGAAGCGGAATATGCCAACCCTTCTAGCCCCTATCGCTAGATCCAATGCTAGTTGTTGAACCTCTTCATCCCTCTTCCTAACGATCTCCTTCAACCTAATAATCAGTTTCTCATCGAGTGGTGATAGGGCTAGTATTGGTGAAGCCAGCCATTCAACGATCTTAACCCATATCCTCTCATCCCTAGTAACAGTTAACGCTTTAGAGAATAGTGATGCCAGCTCGAACAGCTTCATATATTTATCGGGAACCCTCTTACCAGCATCCATATACTTTACAACCTCGACGAATGATCTAAGCCTCTCCGGTACATGTATACCCTGTTTTACAAGTTCATCATATATTATTGCAGCCGTAGGCCTCGATCTATCGAGTATCAACGTGTCAACATATTCCTCAAGCTTATCCCTAGCATTCAGCGATGATACATGGTGGTCTATATACATGATATTCTTCACGCCGAAGTGTTTCTTAAGCATCCATAGGATCCTCGGTATGACCGGAGTATATGGTAGATCGAGTAGGATCACCATATCATACGGTATCCTTATCTCACTCATAATGAACTTAAGCCTCTCGGGATCGACTGGTTTCTTCTCCAGGTAAACCTTAGAGTTTATAGGGTATCTGCTAAGCTTCTCCTGGGAATATACTAGTAGTGCTGCCGAGACTATACCATCTGCATCCCAGTCTCCACCGATGAAAACCCTTGGTATCTTCTTCAATATCCCCTCCACCACCGTAGCTTCACTGTATTTAATGGTTTATGATTTATGCCTCTTCTTATATTCATTGGCTAGTTTGGAGAATACGCTTCCAATACTGAAGATTACTAGTATATAGAATATCGTTTTAAGTAGTAGTGATGCATCTATACTCAACGTTACATGGTACTCCGGTATATATTTCTCGATCCTACCATAGTTTAGACTGATCAATATAATGTATAGTAGGATTATACCTATGACGGGTTCAAGTGCTGAACCGTAGGGGATGAAGGCTCTCAGAAGTTCTATAGCTATGTGTAATCCTATAAACCATATGATCACCGGTATATTGATCATCTCATACCCGATTATATTCGATACATTTATGTTTAGTGACGAGAAGAGCATTGGTATTACATACATTATCAATAACCCGAAGATCACTATATAGTAGATTATGTAGTAGATTATGCCCTTCAAAATACCCTTTCCAACCGCCTTTACTAATAGTTTAGACTTCTCCCCCACTTCTATCCCCCGATCCTATATCTTGAGATGAGTATTTTCTCGATGTAGAATTCAATATATTTTGTCTTATTAGCTATATCGGGTGTAGTCGTTATCCTACACGTATAGGGTTTTGTAGATGATGTATTATAGTCTTCAAAAACCCTACTAGCTAATACATTGTTATTCTCATCCCTTAGAACTATCCTGACCGATGCCTTAATTGGGAAGCTCGACTTAGTAGTTACTATTATAGTTGAGATATTGCCTTCTGAAACTGTTTTAAGTTCAACAATTTGTATCTTGGCATATGATGCTATCGATGAAGCATTAACTATGGGCTGTGTATAGTCGAAGTTTATGTATCCGCTATATGAATGTATTATTAGTAGTATCTTACCTGGATCCCCTGATATGTTTAGCTTAAAGCATAACCTCTTGTTTATAACTGGTTTGTCATACGATGTAATATTTATAACACCAATCTTGACCCCTTTATGTATGAGCTCTATCTGTGGTCCTCGATAGCTTAGATTTTTCGACCATGTAATATTTACTAGTAGGCATGCCGATACAATATGTGTATTATCCACCCTGCTTATGTTTAATGATTGGACCCTATAGTTGAGCCTCATAGATGAAAGGTTTTCGAGGGCCGGGATCACCGTGTTTTGGATATTGGATACGAGTATGTATAGCTGGAATAGTGCTACTAGATATAATGTGATTGCTGCAGCTATTAGTCCAATATATACTCCTTTCCTATACATCGCTTGATCCTCATATTGTATAAGTCAACATATATTAGATAGTATATGGGACATTTTAAATAATTATGATATAGAATTATAGTAGAGACTCTATGGTGGATATTGCTGAAATGATCGTAGACGTCTTAGAGAGGTTTATCAAGAATATAAGTCTTACCAGTTCCCTACGTAGCGAGGAGAGTAGGAGGCTTCTACCAGTTCTAGATGAAGATGGACTACTTATAAGCCTCGATGAGAAAGATCTATGGTTTCCGGGCAAGGATGATATTAGGAGTGTTGAGGATGGTATTATAGGTGTTGATAGCAGTAGTAGGGTTGTAGATACACCATACTTCTTCATAGGTATAGGCGCTGTATCCGCTCTTGATAGGATCTTTAATAGATCTATCGATTGCCCCGATATAACACTACTATATTCAACAATCTATACGCCAGATAACATATCAGATACAGATTGTAAATGGTTATCTCTAGTACCAGAGGTTTCTATTGACAAAAATCTTCTAGACTTCATCATGGATAGGGGATTTATAAATATTAGGAGTCCTGCCGGGATAGAATATGATCATAGATATAATAAATACGCTGTTCTAAACGAGCTTAGATTAATGCTCGAGAACCGTATATTGTATAAGCTGTCGGAGATGGGGGGTTGGAGTAGGATATTATTGATCGATGGACCACTATATCATACACCATCGCTCTTCAATCTCTACATCGAAAAATCCAGGCCGCCGGAGCTTAAACCATATATTGATAGTTGGAGGATCCTACTCGGTGAGAGGATCAAGTTGTTGAGAAGACTTATCGATAAGGGTTATAGGGTTTTAGGAGTTGTTAAGAGGCTTGAATATTCCAGGTTATTATCTAGATCGACTATTAGTAGTGGGAGATATAATGATCTAAACGATCATGCGTATCTAACAATTACAGCATACAACGTTATTAAGAAGTATGGTGGTGTAAAACCATTTATCCTTGGACCATTTAAACTATCTCCCTCTAGATCCGGTATTGATGTATTTATTAGCGGGGTATTCGATAAGATCGTATACTATGTAGCTATTCCAAGGATTAAAACAATGCCCACACCAAACAACTATATATTCTACCGTGTAGAGTCAGCCTCCCATGATATGGGGGATATAGGCGTTGTATTAGCGGATAGTATTGGAAGCGGATCCGCGATCCCTCTAAGCATATTACTAGTTGATAAGAGGGTTAAAGGATTATCTAGGAGTCTATACTACTTTATAACGAGGGTGTTGGAAAACACGAGCATACCCCTAACATATGATTCAATGAGGTCTATTGAGGGATACTATAGTGGGTGAAGAGGAGAGGGCTGAACTACTTAAGAGACTGCATAGAAACTTTGAGAAGGCTGTAGAGATCGGTATGAAGTATGGTAGGATCATAGGATGGGTTTCCCGGACAAGCCCCTCACGGATCGATGAAGAGGGGGGATATATAGTATTCGATGTCGAGCCTGAAACATACTTTAGGGAATCAATAGAGCTGGCCAGTTCTGGAAACTATCTAGCGGTTGTCGATCTAAAAACCCTGAGGATTGTTAGCCTTAGAGTTGTTAATGTTGAGAGGAGGGATATACTAGCTGAGCTAGAGGTTCCAGAGCTTAGTATAAGTATGCCTAGAAGGGATGTAACCGGTTTACTCACCAAGACTCGTATAAGGGCTAAACCATTACTAGCATATGATCCATTCAATGATGTCGTCGAGGTTGCAAACTATGTTA
>JALVIT010000080.1 GCA_027028545.1 Desulfurococcales archaeon | reverse complement strand
CTCATAGAGTCTATGAGGGATAATATAGCGTAATAACTGGTAATTACTACCAACTCTTTAACCCCGAGAATCCTCCTAGCCAATCCATAGCTGTTAGAACAATCTATAAACTCGATCATGCCGGGATTAATGCTTTTCAGAACCCTATGTATGTTTCTACGATTAATATAGTCTTGATACGGATCACTACAAACCATATAATATGCTTTAATACCACGCAATCTGAAGTAATAGTTTAAACCCTTAATAAGCCATGATAGGGTGATCGAGCCCGGTAAGACAACTACTCGGTCACCGTTTCCAAGTAGATCGACCATTCTACCCTCATCGGTCCAGGGAGGAACGGGCATGGATAGGATCTCCGGGATCCTCCTCCTATACACTGTGAGTTCTTTAACATCTATTAATTCAAACCTATTTATATTAGCCATTACGGTTAGGATCCTTGAAGCTAGATCAGATACGCCATGTATACTTAGGATCTTCACCTCCTCGATCAATTGATTGGTCAACCCATGATCTATCAGTAGGTATTCAGCCTCTCTACTATTGAAATACTTATCGGATACACCAGTCTCCCTCATATATCTATCAATTATCCAGAGGTATGTTGATATTCTCGGATTCTTCATTGTGAGTATTGGTGATAATATGTTTTTGAATATTGTGAATGGTTCTTGTTCACCGGCGTATTTTAAGAGTATATTTGTATATTGTGTTATAGCTCTATCTATGAAGCCTATAATGACTTTATCAAGCATATCATTAATCATACCGGGTTATTCCTCAACTGGTAATTTTCTCAACTATACTCCTCAGGTCATGGTATTCTAGAACCAGTGATTCATTCTTCTCGAAGAATATATCCCCTCTAACAATAACTGTATCCGGCATCTTACCCCACTCTAGGATCCTATCCGGTCTCATACTATAGAATTGGTTTGAGGATTCCTCCCTCAGATCATAGATTACTATATCCGATACACCGTTCTTTTCTAAGTATCCGTTGTCAAGCTTGGCGATCCTATATGGTTCTGCTAGTAGTTTATAGTCTTTAATCATACTTAGAGTAGCGGTTGGTAGGCTTGTAGAGTTTAACAGAGATATGATCGAGCATTTCCCACTGATCATATCCGGTGAGCAGATCTTTTCATTGAAATTCCCGATCTCTTCATCGTCCACATATATTTTTCCATTCTTTACTAATAGGTAGTTTAATCCACTATATCTTGGTGCAGTTCCCTCTACATCGACTATTATACTGGGGAGCTGTTTCTCCAGTAGTATCCTAGTTATTACTTCTAGGTGTTTACTCATTATTATTGGTAGTGTGATTCCACTCCTATACATGATGTATAATGTGTTCTCAACTAGTTTTCCGATTTCATCCTTTGTGAGGGTTGACAGTTTATCATTAATATTTCCTCCATCGAGTATGTTTAGTAGGTATTTAGCCGGGTCAATTAATAAGCTGAATCCGTGGAGTGCTATACTGAATCCTTCGAAGTCGTTTACGTATTCCGACAACTCATACATTGGATCCGGTTCTTCACCTACATCATATATTTTATCACCTACTACATAGATGAAGCCTTTAATATATCCCTTAGAAGTCTCTACTAGTAGGTTGTTGAGTAGTAGTCTTATATTTTCCCTCAATGCTTCAACCCATACTTATTATAGTGTATTATGTTATGTATTGGTTTACGAGGCATTATAAGTGGTGTAGTTGTTGGAGCCCTCCTACCCACAGCGATCATTCCGGCTAGGTATAGTTTTGGAGGTATGTTTAGTTCAGCCTTGATCACTGGATCATTGTTTAATGGTATGATCATTATATCTAAACCACTTATAGATGATGCCAGGGCTAGGTATGCTAGTAGGCTGCCAGCATCTATTAGGTAGTGGGGTGTTGATTCGGGGTTAGCGACTACTATGAATAATGCTGATGCGTTGGAGAACAATCTACCTGAGGGATGCATACGGGTTAACTTATTGATCTGTATAGGGTCATCTACTATTATAACCTCCCATGGTTGTATATTGCCTATGCTTGGAGCCCATCTAGCCATCTCTATAATCTCCATTAAAACCCTACGATCTATACTTGTTTTGGTGAATCCCCTAGCATATCTTATACCCGCTAACAACCTCCTCTCGAAACCATAGCTACTCATACTATCATACCCGTTTTAGAGGATATGTTATGGGTCAGTTAAAGGAATTATCTTCATCGCATATATTGCTCGTTCTGGGGAGTATTCATCACATGGCGGTATTATTCTCTGGAAATACTTATATCGGTTAACCCATAATATTAGTTATTTGCCAGATAAACACTTCTAGGGTGCTCTCCTTGAAGGGTTGGCATGGTAGGATATTATGGGTTGATCTATCTAGGGGTAAGACATGGATTCAAAAGCTTGATCCGGAAACATATAGAGACTATATAGGTGGTAGGGGGTTAGCGGTAAAGATATTGTGGGATCATCTAAAGCCCGGGATAGATCCATTATCACCATATAACCTATTAGTTATAGCTGTAGGGCCCCTCTCCGGACTACCATTACCTAGTAGTGGGAAACTAGTGGTGGCATCTAAGAGTCCGTTGACGAATGGCTATGGTGATGGGAATATTGGGACAATGGCTAGTGTGCATTTGAGGAAGGCTGGATACGATGCAGTTGTTATTAGGGGTGCAGCTCGGAAACCAGTGTATCTATACATTGAGGATGATAGGGTTGAGATCAGGGATGCGGAGCATCTATGGGGTCTGGACACGTTCGAGACTGAGGATAAACTTGTAAGGGAGCATGGTAGGAATATAGGGACACTACTAATAGGTCCGGCCGGAGAACACATGGTTAGATACGCTACAGTGATCTCGTTGAAGGGTAGGAGTGGTGGAAGACCGGGTATGGGTGCTGTAATGGGTTCTAAGAAGCTTAAAGCAATAGTTGTTAAGGGTACCCGGGAGCCGGGGCTGGCTGAACCGGGTGAGTTGAGGAGGCTTAGTGAGGCAGCCTATAAGGAGATACTTGGTAAGGAGAACTATGATTTCTGGATTAGGCAGGGGACTATGGCAACCATTGTTTGGGCTCAGGAGAACAGTGTTCTACCAACGATGAATTTCCGCGAAGGTGTTTGGGACTACTACGAGACTATCAGTGGGGATCTAATGGAGAAGCTCAAGATCAATAGGAGGGGTTGTCCATACTGTAATATGCAGTGTGGAAATGTCGTGGTCGATATAGATGCTCTGGAGAGCGAGCTCGACTACGAGAATGTTGCAATGTTTGGGAGCAACATATTACTGGATGATCTACGTAGGGTTGCAGCGATCAATAGATTGGCTGACCAGCTCGGATTGGACACGATCAGTATGGGTAATAGCCTAGGATTCATAATGGAGGCCTCCGAGAAGGGATTGATCAGGGAGAGGGTTGAATGGGGAGATTATAAGACCGTACGAGAACTAGTAATAGATACAGCGTATAGGAGGGGGCTTGGATCGTTCCTAGCCGAAGGGGTTATGAGGATGAGTAGATGGCTCGGTGGAAACGCTGAAGACTTCGCAATACATGTTAAAGGCTTAGAGGCTTCAGCCTACGATTGCCACGTAGCCCCCGGTATGGCGCTGGCATATGGTACATCACCTATAGGTGCTCACCATAAGGATGCATGGCTCATAGGGTTGGAGGTCAAGATGGATAGATTCGCATATAACCGTGAGAAGGTTGAGAAACTAATATATCTGCAGAGGATCCGTGGAGGAATGTTCGAATCGCTGACAACGTGTAGGCTTCCATGGGTTGAGGTGGGGCTGAATCTAGACTACTACCCCAAGATGCTTACAGCGGCTACGGGTGTAACGTATACTTTAGACGAGATCTTCGAGGTTGCGGATAGGATATATGCATTAATAAGAGCATTCTGGATCCGCGAATATGATGGTTGGAGTAGATACGTGGACTACCCACCCATGAGATGGTTTAAACACCCACTAACTAAGGGGCCCTTCGCCGGATCGAAGCTCGATCTAGATAAGTATGGTAGGATGCTAGACATGTATTATGAGATGAGGGGTTGGGATAAGAGGGGTGTTCCACGTAGAGAGACGTTGAAGAAGCTTAAACTAGATTATACAATACCCGTCCTAGAAGAGATCGTTGGGCTACAATAATATTTTTTAAAATACCCCAACCCTATATTCTTCAACGAAACCGGTTTCTGAGGGATTATAGAGGATTGAGAGAAGATAGGATAGTGTTAAGGGGTAGGGTTATTAGTGGTCTTGGTGAGGGGGCTAAATACGTTTTGATCTATAGGGATATTATAAGGAGGTATCTCGGCATAGACCCCTATCCTGGGACATTAAATATAGATTTTGGAAAGGATCTATCGGATATACTAGCCTCCATATCTGGTAGGATGATCCCCCCGCCCCATAATGGGTTTGTACCTGTAATAGCTTATAGGGGGTCGATGAATGGCTTAACAGTGTATGCTGTTAGACCATGTATAACAAGGCATGGATGGAACGTATTAGAGCTTATAGCTGGTGTGAATCTTAGGGAGAGATTCGGGCTTAGGGATGGCGATCAGGTGGAAATAGTTATTTATAGAGTATTCTAAA
>JALVIT010000079.1 GCA_027028545.1 Desulfurococcales archaeon | reverse complement strand
CCTAGTAATAGCGGTTGTAGGATTGACAACCGGTGTATTAACTATGGAGCTATACTTGTCAGCACTATTCCTAATATATGTTTCAAGCCTATCAACACCAGCACTATTAACATACCTGTTTAGAAGGAGTGGTTTAGCCCCTCCCCACACTTAATAATTCAATTATTAAAGCTCTATAAAGATCACCAACATGGAGGAAGAATAGTTCATCACCACTACTAACCAGAATATATGGTGTATTCATACGTGTAACCAATCTAATAACCCTACCTAATGGATCATTAATATCCACATGGACAACCCTTTCAACAATACAACCCCTTCCAAGGTATTTAGATAATGTGTCATCAGTTACAACCCCAATAACCCCATATCCACGCCTAATAGCTATAACATATATATTTGGTAGTATGAGGAGTCTATACACCTTATCAGGATCCCTACAGTATTCATCATAGTTATAAATTTCAGGCTTAACCATCACATTCCTAAACCTGGTTAATCTAGCATTTCTAAGGGCTGGCTTTCTAAGAATCAATTCCTCATACAAATCCCTAAGCCTCTGGATCACTGGCAGTATCTTACGACCCCTCTGATACATATATAGGTAGTCTCCCCCAATGATCTCACGTATAATTATAGCTAGTGGGATCAGTAATGGGATCAATACACAATTACCAGTTGCTCCAGCAACTATTAACGCTGTACCTATCGGTGCACCCGATATACCACCATAGAATGAAACCATACCAGTAACTAGGAATAGCTTATAGTATTTCCACCCTATGAATAGGGAGAGGGGATAATATATTATGGTAGCATATAATAAGCCTATGATCAATGCCGGAGCAAATAAACCACCACTAGCCCCACCACCTATCATGGACGGTATTAGGAATAGATATATTATGAATACTAATAGCAGGGCTAGGTAGAGTCCCAGATCCATATGTGTTATCTCGCCCCGGTAAATATGCTCAAAATTCCTATCCAGACCTAGGGGTAGGAATAGGTATAATACTGATAGTATAGCCGAATAGATCAACATTATAGGTATGAAACCGATCCTATTGATCGAGAACATTCTCATGGAAAACCTATATATTCTGGAATAGATCCTCGATGAATAACCTATTAATAAACCAACTAGAATCACTAATACTATTATATATGGATCATATCCTCCACCATATACTAGATCCATTGATGCCGGTGAAGCACCAACTATGTATAATGATGTCGCATAGCCTATAACGCTCGATACGAGTGCTGGTAGTAGGATCTGTGTCTCGAGATCCTTCCTATACGGAAACTCCAACGTGTAAAAGAATGCCCCCAGAGGAGCACGTGTTACAGCTGCCAATGCTCCAGCTACACCACTAAGAAATAGTTTACGTCTCAATACAAAGGTTGTTCTACCGAGATATGTAAAGAGGGAAGCAACACCACTACCAATAAATATTGTTGGCCCGATCAATCCGACAGGTATACTACTTCCAAAAAAGAGTGTTGTCGCTAACGCCTTAAGGAATAAATCTAAGGGTTTAACCCTAGCTTCATATAAGTGATAAGCCTGTAGCGCATCATCAGCACCAGCCCCCCTAATCCTTGGGAAACGATATACTAGGATAAAACCAGTATTCAGGCTTATGAGTAATAATGCTAACCTTATTGCAGGGTTTAAATCATTGATCAACCCTATTAGATCAGTATATGTATTGACGAGCATATAGAATCCGATAGCTGAAAGGGATGCTGCAAAGCCTATTAGTATGGAGAATAACAACTCATAGACCATACCCGGCTTCAATCCAACCACAATTTAGAAATGTATCTATGGTTGGGATAATTATTATTCACTATCCTCCATAAGGGGATGTTTCCTCCCCGTAAATATGTTTCTTATATTGGTTGAACCCTTCAGTGAATCAAGTGTTTCATCATATATTGTTGCTAGTTTATCGGCTAGTTCATCTGGTAGATTGTGTTTTATTAGGGTTTTTCTAAGTCTGGATCTATTCCTCCTCCTAACTAGGAATAGGTGTATTCTAAACCTAACGATAAACACGGATATTTTGAGGATTAAAGAAATCATGTAGTATATCGTGATGAATCCATCCACAATTCTTCTAATCCTCTTCAATGAATACTAGCCCCGATCAATGTTTTCATCGATACAGTTTACCAATATATAGCTACTTCTCCCACCCCTACTAATACGTTTAACCACTCCCTCCTCTACTAATCTTTCTAGACGACTCCTAACTATTCTACGTGATGCCCTCCCCCGTAGTCTTCTAACTCTCCTAGTTATCTCCGAGATATTCAATGGTTCGCAACCGGATAATGTTTCGAGTATTGTCATGGATATTTCATCAACCTCGATGAAGGATCCATGGAGTAGGGAGATCAGTCTACGGGCGGACTCTAAAGCGTATAGAGGGGGCATCGATAAACCTATTATAAGCCTACTAGCATATCTAGCCTCCTCACCACTAATGCTAGACAACAACTCCTCGATCCTTTGAATCCTATCAATGATCTCGTTGATCATCCTCTCCAATCTCTCTAAACGCTCCTCCAAACCCAAAGACTACACACCATAAACATCTATCCGGAGAACCTAGATTGATTAGGGGAGGGGAAAAACTATTTATTCTCCTCTCCTTCTCCCTTCTTTTCCTCTTCTTCCTTCTCCTCAAATTCTAGTTTTATCTTACCTTTCTTCCTCGGGGCCATTATCATTTTCGGATAGCCTCCTCCGAATAGCTTTGTTATATTTGCAGCGTTCTTGGCTACCTCTAGTCTAGCCTTCATATATTCCATGGTCATCTTCTCAGCCAGCTCCTTCGGAACACCTTGTTGTATTAGCTGGTTGTAGAATTTACCGATCTCCATTCCGATCTTCTCGCCGTCTAGCTGCTGGTATACGTAGTCCATGATCTCCTTCATAGGCTTCTTCAATGAATCGATGAATTCCATTATAGCCTTGAAGAGCTCCCGGAGCTCTCCTACCTCCCTCTTCTCCTCGCTCATACATTCTCCACCTCCAGCTATAATCTAGTATTGTTCAGAGATAATAGTTTTCTATATCAAAAGTGACCAGTATGTGACCAAAGTTTTGGGGAGGGTATAGTCCTATTCTTGATTGCTTGGAAGGATTATAGATGTATGGGTCCTCTTCAATCCTCTCCTCTTAAGATCAGATAGGATCTTGAGGAGACGCTCCAGATCACTACGAGATCTTTGATAGAGAACTCTACCCCCCTCTAATGCATCGATGATCAATATATTACCCTTAAGCAACATATTAACAGCTTCCTCAAATGTGTAGGGATGGGGCTCTATAGGTATATGTATATCCGATAACGCCTCTAAGATCGAGCCAATCCTATCGAGATATTTCTCCTTGAAATCCGCGATAATTAATAAATCATAGTCGCTCCACGGCTTCCAATCCCCACGGGCTCGGGAACCGAACAGTATTATTAGTCTGGGATTGAAATGCTTAACAAGTATTTCCACAGCCCTCTTAAGCTCTTCATTATCCAACATTATCGCCCCTCTATAATCCTTCTAACGAATTCCACGATCTTAAGAGCTGACTCATAGGCTCTCATAGCTGTTTCCTCATCATATGATTCATGCGGTGTCCCAGCTGGATGGGCATTGGGATATCTTGAGGGGATATAGTGTCGATCAAGCTCTCTAGCAGCCTTCAACATGTCTTGATCCGAGGACTCCTAATTCTATTATAGTATCTCTCTAATAGCACCCTAATACTATGTCCCCATGGAGACTCGTTAATATAATACAATAGGGCCTTTACAGCCTTCTCACCAGCTTGATGCGAATAGAAAGCCGCTGCATTATATCTCCCACTATTAATCAATATCTTAGCTGTATCTAGATCCCATAATGCTTCCTCAAGCCATCTCTAGCCTCACCATGCAAAATATACATCGAAATATCTCCACTACTAATAAATAATAGTAAATAAGGACTGCTAAATATATCTCCTTTTGATATATTGTAGGATAACCCTTTTTAAGAACATTTATGATCTGATGCTGGGAGATTAGAGGTTATGCATATACTAAAAGTTATTTAAAGCTTTATTAGTCAACCTTCTTTACAGCTATGATGTATTTCTCACCCATGATCTCCCACTCCTTAACATATCCATCGATCCTATCCGGTACGGTGCTGGTTAATACTAGTTTCGTGCTCCGTGTTTCATTCATTATGTAGTCCCTGTGTTTTTCGAGTAGACTTAGATGCTTCTCCGGTGTAACTATCAGTGTCTCGATCTTCGCGTCTAGTTCTAGATTCATCTCCTTACGCATAACCTGGATCCTCCTAATAACATCCTTAGCCAGCCCCAGTGCTAGCTCCTCCTCGGTAAGCCTTGTATCTATAGCTACACTACCCCAGTCTCGATCCTCAACACTATAACCCTCGATATATACCGGTGTGATCGATACATGCTCTCTAGTCAATACAACCCTTACATCATCGATCAATGCCTCATGCCTACCGGACTCCAAAATGTCCCGCGCTATCTCATCGCCATGTTTACCTATATATCCTATAACCCTCTTAGCTAGTTTTCTAAACAATGGACCGATCACACGATATATTGGTTCAACCCTATAATGGACTAATCTACCT